>JALWON010000317.1 GCA_027083475.1 Sulfurimonas sp. | reverse complement strand
CGAAAGAGTGGAGAACCTTATATTGTTCATCCTATTTTAGTTGCTGCCATTGTTGCTGTAATTAGTAATGATGAAGCGATGGCAATCGCAGCACTCTTGCATGATGTTGTTGAAGATACCGCAACCCTAATCGAAGAGATAGAACAAAATTTTGGTGAAGATGTAGCACACCTTGTGCAGGGTTTGACCAAAATAGATAAAATTCGCGATGCAGAATTGATTCCATCTTCTTCTAATGAACGGCTTGTGGTTTCTGCTTTAACATTTCGAAAGATGCTTTTAGCGAGTATACAAGATATTCGTGTTTTAGTGGTAAAGCTATGTGACAGACTCCATAATATGCTGACACTTGATGCACTCCAAGAGCATAAACAGTATAGAATTGCAGAAGAGACTTTAGTTGTATATGCACCCATTGCACACCGTTTAGGGATTAGTTTTTTAAAAAATATTTTAGAAGATTTGAGCTTTTCTTATCTTTTTAAAGAAGAGAAACACCATATAGATAATTATCTGGATACCCATTATCATGCCATGGAAATTAGGCTTAATGAGTTTAAAGAGTCTATTACGAAATTGCTTTTAAGTCATGGTTTTTGTGAAGATGATATAGAGATTATTTCACGTGTGAAGCATAAATATTCTATATATTTAAAAATGCAAAGAAAAGGGATTAGTATTGATGAAGTGCTTGACCTCTTAGCACTGAGAATTTTAACTACAGATGCGGTGAAATGCTATAATATTTTAGGACTTATTCATCTGCATTTTCAGCCACTCAGCTCACGTTTTAAAGATTATATTGCTGTAGCAAAAGAGAATGGGTACCAAACACTTCATACGACAGTTTTTCATAAAAGTGCTATTTTTGAGGTGCAGATTCGAACATTTGAGATGCATAAAACTGCAGAATTAGGAGTTGCTGCCCACTGGAAATATAAAAGTGGTGGGAACAATATTAAACTTGATTGGCTCGATAATTTACAGTACCAAAATGAGTCTGTAGAAGATTTTTATGAGTTGATTAAAAATGATTTATATAGTGAAGATATTTCTGTTTTTTCTCCATCAGGTGATCCTTTTACCCTTCCGCGTGGTGCAGTAGCCTTAGACTTTGCTTATGCTGTGCATTCAGAAGTTGGTAATTTTGCCTCATCAGCACTCATCAACAAAAGCAAGGCCTCCTTACTTACAGAAATAAAAAATGGAGATATTGTCAAAATTATTACCTCTGATACCCTCCAAACGCATTGCTCTTGGATAGATGCAGTCAAAACATCGCGTGCACAAAATAATATGCGTCTCAATTGTAATGCACGAATACGAGAGATTGATGCCAAGACAAGTTTAAGTATTGTAGCAACGGCAATGGGATTAAATCACTCAAGAGTTGCCGAGTGGTTTCATTTGCATGAGCGAGATATAAGCGGCAATATAGCGACAGATATTGAAAGTTTTAGAAAAATTATAGAGATATATAAAAAAGATATTAGTAAGAACAGTCGGTTCCGCCGATTTCTTACCAAGCATACATTTAAATTGAAATCAAATATTCTCTCTGGTGTTGAAATTTTTAGTGTAAGTAGTGTCAATAGTGTCATTTTTGATTACTGCTGTCATCCAAAAACTGGTGATCAGATTGTTGGCTTTTTGGATAAATCAAAAGTACATGTACACCATAAAATGTGTAAGAGTGCTGCAAAATATCTTGAAGAAAAAAAACCTATGGTATTTGTGCGATGGGATAAGAAAAACATTTATAAGTATAGACTTATCGCATCATTACATAACGAAAAAGGGGCTTTGGCAAAATTTTTAACACATCTTGCAAAATTACAGATAGATATTAGCTCAATAGAGCTTGGAAAAAATAGTGAAGAGTATACAAAATATTGTGAACTTGAATTTGAGTCTAAAGAAGAAAACATAGGAGTCTTAAGCTCCAAAATTGAGACAAAAATAAAAATTATTCATCTCATACGAACAGATGATGCCTATAAATAAATTACGAAAAAGAGAATACAGATGATACAAAATGCATTAAACGAAATTAACAGAGGCTGTGCTGAAATCATAGACAACGAGCGCATAGAAAAACTCCTTAAAGCTTATTATGAAGAGGGAAAAACATATACCGTCAAAGCAGGGTTCGATCCAACTGCACCTGATTTGCATCTAGGACATACAGTACTTTTACAAAAACTTGCTGCATTTCAAAAATATGGAGGACGAGTACAGTTTCTTATTGGAAGTTTTACAGCGATGATAGGCGACCCTACGGGAAAAAGTGCAACGAGAAAAGTACTCACTCAAGAGGATATTGTCAAAAATATTGCTTCTTATACAACGCAGGCTTTTAAAATCTTAGATGAGAGTAAGACCGATATTGTGTATAACAATGAATGGTTGGATGATTTAGGTGCTGGGGGAATGTTACAACTTGCATCTAACTTAACTGTCGCTCGTATGTTAGAGCGGGATGATTTTTCAAAACGCTATGCTTCGCAGACTCCGATTGCTGTGAGTGAGTTTATGTATCCGCTTTTACAAGGTTATGATAGTGTTCATTTACAATCAGACATAGAGATAGGCGGAACGGATCAAAAATTTAATCTTTTGATGGGACGTCAACTTCAAAAAGCATATAATCTAAAAAAACAACAAGCTGTTTTAATGATGCCGATTTTAGAAGGGCTTGATGGTGTGCAGAAGATGAGTAAGTCACTTGGCAATTACATTGGAGTGACTGATGCACCCAATGATATGTTTGGAAAAGTTCTCAGTATCAGCGATACATTAATGTGGCGTTATTATGAACTTTTAAGTACAAAAACTTTAGAAGAGATTGCCCAAATGAAAACTGCTGTGGAAGATGGCTCTTTGCACCCTAAAAAAGTCAAAGAGGATTTAGCACTTGAAATTACAGCACGTTTTCATTCAGAAACACAAGCAAACACAGCCAAAGAGGAGTTTGATAAAGTGCATGCAAAAAGTCAAATTCCAACAGATATAGAAGAATTTTCTTGTGAAGGTGCAATTTGGATAGCAAAAGCCTTGCAAGAATGTAACATTGAGCCTTCAACTTCACAAGCAAGGCGAGATATTAAGCAAGGTGGTGTTAAAATAAACCAAGAAAAAGTAACTGATGAAAAATTACAACTCACACAGGGTGAGTACTTACTCCAAGTTGGAAAACGAAAATTTGCAAAATTAAAGGTAAACTAATGAGCTTTAACTCAGTAAAAATTGGAAAATACACGATAGAAAAACCAATCATTCAAGGTGGAATGGGTGTTGGGATTAGCTGGGATCAGTTAGCTGGAAATGTCTCAAAAGAGGGGGGACTTGGTGTTATCAGTTCTGTTGGAACGGGATACTACAAGAACAAAGAGTTTGCTGGAAAACTTGTTGCAAACCGTCCTCTGAGTGAGGTAAATTTTTACTCAAAAGCTGGCTTTGAAGCAATCATTAAAAATGCACGAGAGATAGCTGGCGATAAGCCACTTGCAGCAAATATTTTATATGCTATTAGTGGTTATGGGGATGTTGTACGGAATGCCTGTGAACTTGGTATTGATATTATTATTACAGGGGCTGGATTGCCTACTAATATGCCAGAGTTTACAGAGGGGTATCCTGATGTTGCATTGGTACCCATTGTTTCTTCGGCAAAAGCTTTAAAAATTATTTGTAAACGCTGGAAAAAACGCTATAACAGACTCCCAGATGCTGTGATAGTAGAAGGTCCTAAATCTGGAGGGCATCAAGGGTTTACCTATGAGCAGTGCAAGATGCCAGAGTATCAACTTGAAAATATTGTAGCTCCTGTTGTAGAAGAAGCAGCACTTTGGGGTGATATGCCAATTTTTGCGGCAGGCGGTGTTTGGGATAAAAAAGATATAGAAGAGATGATGGCATTAGGTGCAAGTGGTGTGCAGATGGGGACGCGTTTTATTGGAACGTATGAGTGTGATG
>JALWON010000316.1 GCA_027083475.1 Sulfurimonas sp. | reverse complement strand
TATGGAACTCTGCCATAAATCTTGCAAGTGTTTGGAGCTGTTGGAGTTTTATATATTGGGGTATTTTCCCTTCGAGTTTTGTATAAAGATACCACCCATCATTTTGCTCTAAAAATTTTGGAGTATTAAGATTTGCAGCAGATAAAAGCTTTAACAGCGCTTTCTGTGTTACTAATTTTCCCTCTACTTCCCGTTCGTATTTTTTCAAAATGTAAGCACAACTTGCTGTCTCTACAATGTAAGTTGTATCCATAACACCCTCTTTTGTAGGGGTTATTTTTGTAAAATTATAGCTTGGAAAAAGAGCATGAACTTCATGGAGTGCTATCGGGGTTTTCACTCCCATCAAGCTTTACAAACTTGCATAATCTTCGCCCAATCAAGGTCAAAATGTTTCTCCACATAAGAGCGATGGTGCGGGACTGAGCACCCTGAGCAGTCTTGATGAATACTCTCTGCATAGACTCCCTGTTTTCCATCTTTTGAATCAATACTACAATAACTATACTGCATTTTTTCTTCTACTTTTTGTATGCCCTCATCCTTAAAACGAAAATTTGGACAAGAACAGAGGTAACAGTTGAGACTTTCCATATCATGACACTTTTTATTGTCTGCATAGAGCGGACAAAAATCAATCTCTTTTTCTTTCATATTTTCAAAATCAAAATACTCTATTATTGCTGCTTTATCTAAGCCTGCATTCACTAACTTTTCTACGATTTTTTTATGCTTTAAAGCATGCTCTTGCACCCAGTTGTTATAGCCCATAAGAGACTCCTTTATAAAATTATGCCCTCTTTATTTGATAGATGTCGCATAGCTCACACATTCATTGAGGTGTTTTTCTCGCTCCCACTCTAGCATTTTCAGTTCACTCTCTTTGTAAAATTCATCGACATAGCCAACACAAAGATATGCAATAAGTTGGGAGTTTTTCTTTGCATTGAGGCTTTTGAGTACTTTTGCTTCATCAAGTATACTAACCCAACCGATGCCTATGTTTAAGGCTCTTGCCATGAGCCACATGTTTTGCACGGCACACACGACACTGTATTCGCCCATTTTTTTCATACTTGTCATGCCAAGCACTGCGTCCTCTTTTGGCTCATAGAGTACGGCAATGTTTACAGGGGCTTCCATAATGCCTTCAAGTTTCAGATTTTTATAGAGTGCTCGCTCACTAAAAATCTCTTTTGCCCTACTGTTTTCATGCTCAAAATTTTGCAAAAGTTCATTTTTCATGCTTGTATCTTTGATGATAACAAATTTCCAAGGTTGCGAGTAGCCTACTGAGGGAGCATTTATGCCTGCTTCAAGTATCATTGTGAGTTTTTCATCTTCTATGGCTTTTGCTACAAATCTATTGCCTCGCACATCACATCTGGCTTTAATGATTTTGAAAAGTTTTTCTGCATCCTCTTGTGTAAATTGCATAGCACTCACTTTTCACTCCCTTTAACAATAAGATAGATAAAAAAAGGCCCACCAATCAGTGCTGTCACTATCCCAATAGGCAATTCACTCTGCGTTTGTAAAGCTCTTGTGATGCTATCGCAAAACACTAAAAAAAATCCACCAAACAGAGCTGTTATGAGGATGCGTTTCTCTATCGTTATAGGATAGAGTTTACCTACCATATGTGGCACAATCAGCCCCACAAAACCAATAGGCCCAGCGATGCTTACTAAGACACCTATTGCTAAAGAGGAAAAAAGTAAAAGAAGGAGTGTTATTTTTTTTGTATCGACACCCTTGAGACGGGCGGATGTGTCGGAGATACTCATAAGCTGGAGTTCATATTTGTAAAGCAAGATACTTCCTAAGAGTGCCAATGCCACACCTCCAAGTAAAACTGGATGCTCCCAACCTATAATAGAGAGAGAACCCATAGTAAAACGAATGAGCATATCGTTTTGAATACTCGATCCTAGGTAAAAAACAATCATGAGTGCCGAGGTGTAAAAGAGAGAGAGGGCTATACCTAAAAGTAGCAATGAAGTGTTGTAAGCTGTGTGTAAAAATTGTGAGAGATAGATGAGTAAAAGAACTGTTAAGAATGCTCCTAAAAAACCAAAAAGACTTACACTCGCCACTCCAAAAACAAGTGTCGCCAAACCAAGTTTTATAGCAATACCTGCCCCTAAAACAGCTCCGCTTGAAATGCCTAAAGTGTAAGGAGTCATCAAAGGATTGCGAAAGAGTGTCTGAAACAGCATCCCACTCAATGCCAAAACAGCCCCTGCAAAAAAGGCAAACACGACACGCGGTAAACGCAACTCAAAAAAGAGTGTATGACTCAAAGAATCATGCACTAGTAGCTGTGTAACATCCAAATCAACTGCCCCAACAAAAGGAGAAAGTAGAAAAGTACTCACAAAAAGCAACCATACAAAGAGCCTAAGCATATGCCACCGCCAAATTATCAAATGCTACTCCATATAATGCTTGCAATCTCTCAGCTTGGAAAAAGTCTGTTTCAAAACGCACTTGTTTCTCTTGCACAAAAAGAATAGGCGAATCGATAAAGTGTGCAAGGTGTAAATCATGAGTAATTAAGACTACTTGATGTTTTTGTTTTAACTCTTTAATATGGTTTCCAATAATTTTAGAATTTTTAGGGTCAAGGTTTGCCGTTGGCTCATCAAAGATGATGATTTTACTCTCTTGTGCGAGGGCTTGTGCAATCAGCACTAATTGCGTTTGTCCAGAACTCAGGGAACCCATAGTGTGTTGAGATAACTGTGTTAAGTTTAAGAGTGCTAGAACTTCCTGCACTTTTTTTCTATCATCTTGTGAGTAAGCAAAAAATCGCTCTTTGTAAGCAAACCTTCCTAAAAGAACAAACGCTTCAACAGAGATTGTCACATCATATATCTCCAACTGTGCAGGCACATAGGCAATACTCTTTGCCAAATCGAGCAAAGAGAGTTGTGCTATATCTTGCCCATCTATTCTTATCTTCCCTTTATAGGGTTGTAACCCACACAAAAGCTTTACCAAGGTACTTTTACCTGCACCATTTTCTCCTAGTATGCTCACATGAGTTGTAATCTCTAAAGATATATCTTGTAAAATGTTCTCTTTTTTATAAGCTGTACTTACTTTTTCTAAACTAATCATGCATCTCTTTTGCTAAGCGTTTGATAGTGAGTGCTACTCTATGTGATGGGATATGCAAATAATCCTCATCCACAATGGAAATTCGCCCATTTTTACTTGCGCGTGTTGGCAGGGCATACCAGTTTTTCAAAGCTCTTGCTACATTCACATGAGGCTCAGTTGCATGAGAGTGTAGAATTATAATCTGCTCAGGATTAAGAGCAATCACATTTTCATAATTTAAGACAGGCTGTGCAACAGTGGCATTTGTATAGGCATTTGTATTGCCACAGAGTCTAATAATATCATCAAAGAAAATCCCCTCTCCTGCTATATAAATTCCACTGCGTAAATCCTCTTTGAGTCCATAGACTATCATTACACTGTGAGCTTTTGCATGACTCTTAGCATTCTCTTTTGCATCCTCTATCCTCCTCAGCAGTGCTTGTGCTCTTTGACTTTTATGTAAAGCATTGCCTAAAGTAACAATAGCATCTTCTATATTTTGAAGTGTTTTTAAACGCAGCGTAATTGTACCAATATGTAGTTTTTGCAAGTTTTGTAAAAAGAGAGCATTGAAACTCTGTCCTATAACCAAATCAGGGGCAAAAGAGAGGACTTTTTCTATATTTGGATTTGTATAACTCCCAACAATAGGCAATTTTTGTGCTGCTTGGGGGTACAAAGAGTAACTCGATGTTGCCACAAGCTGCTCCCCTGCACCCAAAGCATAGACTATTTCTGTAATAGAAGGGCTCAAAGAGACGATTCGCTCTTTGGCACTCAAAGAGAGTATGAAAACAGATAAAAAAAGCAATATTTTCATACTTTACCTCTCCTTTAGTATTTTAGTTTAAAACCTACCATTGCGGT
>JALWON010000315.1 GCA_027083475.1 Sulfurimonas sp. | reverse complement strand
TCATTCCACTCATCAAACTCCTTAGTCATCATCTGTTCCATAACTTATAGATATTTCTTTAAAATAGCCTGTTTTTTCTCACTGGAGTTCTCTACTATTTTTTGAGCTTTTGCTATTTTTTCTTCTAGTTTTTGGACTTTTTTCACCAAAGTTTCTTGCTCTTTTTTTGATGATGGAAGAGAAAATTTAATCTCTTTAAGATTTTTTTGATTCAGCTTTGGCTGTGCTTGTCCTGTGATGAATGGACTTAAGTCCATTCTATTTAAAATTAACTCAACCAATAGATGAGTGGTTCTATCTTTAAATTTTAATATATGTGCATGATTATTTACCCATGCCTTACCATCAACTGTAAATGCGATAGATGTATTTCTTGTTTTTAAGTTTGCTCCATCTTCTGATACAAGCATGACAAAATCATCTACTATATAATCAGCCACATAATCAACTATACCCGAAGCACCATAGTATGGAATATTCCCTTTAATTCTATCTCTTTGAGTAATTGGTACTCTTAAATTACTGAGATTTTCTGTTATCTCTCCAAGTTTAACAACTTCACCACTAATGTTTTGTATCTCTAAATCAATCTTTTTATTTGTCTCTTCTATCTCACTCTCTGCTTTTTCTACATCCCTATCTACAACTTCGCACGCTTTTACTATCTTTTCTTGGATGTTTAGGGGTGGGAGTGGGATTTTTATGTTCAATAGATTTGATTGGTTTAACTTCTTTACAGTTAGCCCCGTAATATATTCAATTGTCAAATCTGTTATGTTTAAATACTCTTTTAAATATATGTCCATTAAATCTTGTTTTGGTTGTAAAATATGAACATGATTATTAGCCCAAAATTTTCCATTAACAATAAAAGCAGTCATTTCATTTTTACCCCATTTGGCTCCATCTTCACCAATTAACAAGAATCTTCCATTATGAGTGAATCCATTTATTGAATCAACAATGCCTGTAGCTCCATAATAAGGATACATATCTCCTATTCTTTCTGACTCTTTTACTGGTTTTCGCAATGCATCAAACAGATTTATATAATCACCTAATTTAACTATTCTCCATTGTGAATTAATTATAGTTTTTATTTTAATATTAAGCCCCACAGCCTTAGAAAATTCACCCCTAGAAAAGTCCAGCATATCCACAAGCCGAGCCTTACTCACAAACGCACTTAAATGCTCTGGTATTTCTACAACCTCATCAGAGAAGTTTTTTGCTATAAGTGAGTTTATCTTACTCTCATCATCTCTATCGCTTGGGTTATAGAGTGGCGTTTGGATACTGCTGAGATTTAAGATGTTCTCTAGTGTCTCACTCTCACTATCCTCTTTTTTCTCTACTTTTGTAGCACTGCTAGTAATGTACTTTATACCCTCATCACCCTTTCTGCCACTCCACTCATAGCCTAAAAACTTTTTGTTTTTTGCTCCATCTGATGGGGCTTTGACTATAAGCACCTCTTTTTTGTTGAGAAATGCTAAAGAGAAGTAGTAGAGTTTGTCTTCTTCTATAAGCTTCATATATTTGACTAGCTCTTTATGCTCTATCTCTTGGCGTTTCTCTGCACTTAAGGCTTTATATGTTTTTTGTTTTTTACGATTTTTTGTCTCTGTGAGCTTTAAGAACTCTTCGCCATACTCTACAAACATCTCGTTTTTAAGAAGATTTTCGTTTGGCTTACCCTTTAGAAGTGACTTATAGTCTGTTAAATCTACCTCTATGTGGTTTACATACTCTTGGAGTAAATCTTTATCTTTGAACATCTCATTGGTAGTAAAGTCTCCACTAAACCAACTCTTTACCATATACGCAAGATGCTTTTGCATATCTGGGTTGTTTGGGCGGCGTTGTAAAAAGAGTGTGACTGTATTTGTCCCTGTCTTTCCAAATGTACCACTGCCAAATTCAGCTATGGCTATGATGTCGAAGTACTTCAAAAGTATCTCTCTTGTTTTTACATAGATGTTGCTCTTGTTTGTTGCTATGTTTTGCGTACCCTTTGAGAGTATGGAACTTGGGAGAATGATACCTGCTACTCCATCTTTTTGCAGTAACTGCTTTGCACGCTCTATGAAAAAGCACTCTATGGAGTTGTTTGCTGTGTAGCTTTTCTCTTCTATACTACCTAGTAACTCAAAGGCACTTCTATCTTTTTCATCAAGTGTCTCTAAAAAACCTTTGACACTGTAGGGTGGGTTGGCTACCAAAACAGAAAAACTATCGTTTTGCACTTTGCTTTGAGAGGAGAGTGCATCAGCATAGATGATGTTAATATCATCTTGCCCATACATAAAAGAGCTCACTTTTGCTACTTTAGAGAGTCTATACTCTTTTTCTATGCCGTAGATATTTTTATGCAACTCTTTGGGAAAATGGTTTGCCACCTCATTGAGAAAATGCCCTGCTCCACAAGCATAGTCTATCGCTTTTGGATTATCCTGCTCTTTTTGTATCCTCTCTAGTGGAAGAGAGTTTGCTATAAACTTGACTATAGGCATAGGTGTAAAGAACTGCCCCTCACTCTGCTTGATACCATTATCTAAAAAGCCCTCAAACATATCTCCTAAGAACTGATGCTCCTCGTCTGTGCCTGTGAGTTTTATATCTTGAAGCATTTTTACTATTTTTAGTAAGACTTCAAAGTTTTGGTGAAAAAGTGGTTCATTATGCACATCTATAAAGGAAAAATCATTGTTTGTGAAAAATTTCAGCTCTTTAAAAAAGCCCTCTATAATTTCTTTTGTCATATTTGGCTTATCTGCAAAGACACTAAATGCAGAGTCTATCTGAGAGTTCTCTATATAGGTTATATCTTCACCCAAAAACTTTTTCATTCCTATTTTGTAGAGGTGATTAAGTCTATCTTGCATAGAAAAAGGGTCATCATAAGCGACACCCTTCCAGAAAAACTTCAACTCATTCGGATTGTTTGCTTCATCAACAACCTTACAGAGAAAAAGATTGACAAGTTTATCGAAGGCATTCTCACGACCACTGACATTGTGCTGGCGCATAATTGTCGCAAACTCATGGTATTTGCCTTGAATATCTTTTGAGCTTACTTGCTTTAAATCATTGATGGAGTATTTCTCTTTTCCTATCTCATAAGCTCGTGTATCTTCAAAAAGCCCTATAGTGGCATAATCTTTTTTATAGGTATCTACCCAAACAGCATAGATTTCATCTACTGTATTTGCATCTTTGTAGCTTTTTAAAGTTGTATCACTCTCTAAAAGTTTTTCATTATCTGATACATTAATGAGATAGTAGTCTGCTTTTACTTTCTCATCTACAAAGTCACTCGCATAGAGTGCTATAAACTTTGTGCTTCGCGTTTGTTGCACATAAGAAAAAAGCTGTGTAGGTTTTACCTGTGTAGTGTTCCATGCTTTTGTAAACTCCGAACCTGCTGTTTTACACTCTATGATGAGGAGTGCATTTTCATCATTGTCTTTTATGAGAATATCTGCACGACCACCACTCGCACCATGTCCTACTTGCCATTTTGGTTCTAGTTCTATATGTTTTGGATGATAACCTTGAGAGAGGAGTCTCTCGACACACTCAAAGACTACAAAGTTCTCAGCCTGTTTAAAGTTACATGTCTGTCTTTCGTTTACTGTGAAACCATCGTTTTGGGGGTAGATGAGTTCCTGTTTTTCAAAATCAACTTTAAGTTCTGTTTTTAATTCAGGGTATTTTTTTATGAAAATATTATCGTTTTCTTCAAAGTATAACTTCTTTAAAACTTGTTTGAAATTCTCTTTTGTTATCAACTACTTATCCTCACTCACCCTAAAAAAACTACTCCCGCTCCCACTAAAGTGGTAGCCTGATTTATAGTGATTTTTAAGCTCTTTATAAGCTCTGAGTGCTGGTTCAAAGAGATCATTTGCTTGAGAAGGGGACATTGTTTTGAGGGCATCTTGAGACAAAATTTGTTTAAGTTCCTGTGTTTGAAAGCCATCGATAGGGTTGTAAAAATCTTCTCTATAAATCTTATACACAAGTGGTGTACTGATTTTGATACTCGGTGTATATGTTTCTATCTCGAGCAATTCTTCTTGAAACTCTTCTACAATTTCACCGATTCCACTCACATTGGCACTGTTGTATCCATAAATGAAAAAAGGGACATCTGCACCTACTTGTAAGCCAATCATAGCAAGCTCATTTAAACTCAAATTCAGATGCAAGACTTCATTACACATTTTTAAGTAAGTGGCAGCATCACTGCTCCCCCCTCCAAGTCCAGCAAAGGCGGGAATATTTTTTTTCACTTCAATGGCATGTGTCTGCATCAATTGTTCTAACTTTTGCGACTGTGTTGCTTCTTTGAGTGCAAAATAGGCTTTATAAATGGTGTTTTGCTCCGTTTCACAAGAAAAATCACCTAAAATTGTAAATGTATTTGCTTTAGCATCGAGCTTTTCTTTTGACACAAAAGAGAGTTTATCATACAGGTTTTCTACCTTCATAAAACGAGAAATAATCTCATGGTATTGCTGGCGTTTGCCTGTAATTTTTAAAAAAATATTGACCTTTGCATATGCCTTGTATGTTTTCATATACTACTTCTTTAAAAGCTTTGCAAGGTGATGTAAATCATCAATATTGGACTCTTTTGCTGCAGCGATATTTGCCTCTTTGACATCCTCTAAGAGTTCATTCCTTACAATTGTAACAGAATGTGGGGCATCAATACCAAGTTTTACAACCCCCTTGTCAATAGATATGACCTTGACTACTATATCTTCACCAATGGTAATTGCTTCGTCTATTTTTCTTGCTAAAACTAACATATCTCAATCCTACCTAATTCATATTTTACACTCTCATCTTTGATTGTTATAATGGAAATAGTATCGCCATTATCCAACCAGTATGTACCCGCTTTGTGTTCTTGTAAATCACTTAAAGCAAGAACTCTTCCATATTTGAGATTTTCACTCGCACCTGTATAGTGATTTTTTGGAATATTGAGAGATTTTTTTATGTCAAGGGCTCGCTCCTGCTCATAAAAAAACTTCCCTTCATTGAGCCGTTCTAGGGCACTTAAACTCCCATGCTCTACTCCAAGTCGCTGTGAAATAATACGCCCTAAAGAGCGAATATATGTTCCCTCGCTCACCGTAGCCTCAAATGTAATAAAAGGGTGTGAGTAATGCAGTAATTTTGTTTCATAAATTGTAGAATGTATGGTGTTGAGTGTAAATGCGATCCCTGCTCGTGCCAAATCATAAGCGCGTTTGCCATTAATCTGTTTTGCACTAAAGATAGGGGGTTCATACTCAAGTTCTCCCTCTAAACTTTTCAAAACATGTTCTACATCTTTTTGTGCCAATGCAGGAAATGTGGCAACATCTTCTATCATCTCTGTATCTAAAGAGTCACTCTTTGCACCAAGCCATAAAGTGGCTCTATATTTTTTCGGTGTTTTATCTAAAAAACGAAAAAGCTTCGTATACGAACCAAATCCTACAAGCAAGACACCCTTGGCAAAAGGGTCAAGTGTTCCAGAAAAACCTGCTTTTTTGGTTTTATACTTGCGTTTGAGTCTGGAGAGAAAAAAATTTGAACTCATGCCACTTGGTTTATAAGCTACAAAAAGACGGTTCATAGTTTCTCGATAAAGGATGCTAAAATATCGCGCGAAGTTCCTGAAAAATTGATTTGCAGTTTAAACTCTCGCCCTGATTTACTCACACCGCTAATGCGTCCTGTCCCAAAAATTTTGTGACGTACTAAATCACCCTTTTTAAAGGCTGTATTTTTCTCCACTTTTAAAGAACCCTGCATCAAGCCTGCTTCATTAAAAAAGCGACTCTTTTGTAAATCACTTCTTCTTCCTTTATAAAAACGGCTAGCAGCATGTGAGAGGGTTAAACTATCTTTCGCTCGTGTCATCGAGACATAGCCCAAACGCCGCTCCTCTTCAAGATCACTTCCATCACCAATAAGTGGTAAAAATCCCTCTTCCATCCCTATAATAAACACATGAGAAAATTCCAATCCTTTAGAGGCATGAATACTCATCATATAAATACTCTCTCCCTCCACTTGGTCTTGATCACTTTGTAGTGTAAGTTCATTTAAAAATTCATCTAAACTATTTTCTGGATTCTTCTTTACAAAATCACGAAAAAGACCGTAAAATTCATCCATATTGAGTACTCTATCAGCTTCATCCTGCATCCCTTTATAAATATCTTTCAGATGGAATGTATCTTCTAGTACATCAATAAATTCATAGGTAGATTCCTCTGCTATTTGAGCAATATCCTCAATATCGTGAATAAACTTTTTGAGTGTTGCACTGTTTTTCTTTTTCACTAAAGCTGTCAAATCTGCAACAGATACATTTTTAATATACTCAAATAGTGAAGTCTCATTTGCATGGGCAGCAAGTTCTATTTTGTCCACACTTGCTTTTCCAAGACCGCGTTTTGGCTTGTTAATGATACGTTTGAGAGAAAAATCATCATGAAAATTGGTAATAACTCTGATGTAAGAGATAAGATCTTTGACTTCCGCTCTATCATAAAAACGCAATCCTCCTACAAGTTTATAGTTAATGCCCGCACGATTGAGTCCCTCCTCAATAGAACGGCTTAAAACATTTACACGGTAAAGAATAGCTATATCCTCCGCTTTCACACCCTGATTTAAAAGTCTATTAATATTGTCTGCAATTTTTCTTGCTTCTTCATTTTCATCATTGGAGTTGATAATAGTGACATCTTCTCCACCATCACGAGTAGGGATCAACTTTTTTCCTAAACGCGAACGATTATGCTCTATGAGGGCATTGGCAACTTTTAAGATAGGGGGTCGTGAACGGTAATTTTCTTCAAGTTTAAAAACATGTGTACCTAAGAAATCTTGATCAAACTCCATAATGTTACGTATATGCGCACCCCTCCAGCCATATATACTCTGATCATCATCCCCAACAACACAGATATTTTTATGGCTTGTGCAGAGTTTTTGAATGAGTTTAAGTTGTAGCTCGTTGGTATCTTGATACTCATCAATCATAATGTATTGATATTTTTGAGATGTTGCTTCTGCTAATGCGGGGTTTTCATCAAGAAGTTTATAAGTCAGGGCAATTAAATCATCAAAATCAACAAGATTATTTTCATGTAAATAATCTTCATACTTTGCATATATTTCAGCAATCTGTTTATAATTAAAAAGTTCTGCTTGTTTATAGGCATCATCAGGTGTCATCAATGAATTTTTATAGCGTGAAATTTCACTTGCTATGAGTGGAGTGGGCAACTCTGCGTTTATCTTTTTAATAATTCGCTTTTTATCATCTGTATCTATCACAACAAAATTATTTTGGCGGCCTAAAAGATGGATATTGAATTTTAAAAAGAGTAATCCAAACTTATGGAAGGTACAGAGTAATGGCGGGTAGGCTACATTTTCGATCATTGCTAAAGAACGTTCTTTCATCTCTTTTGCAGCTTTGTTGGTAAAAGTGAGTGTTAAGGTATTGGATGCGGGAATCCCAACAACCTCTATCAGATATGCCAAACGTGAGATAATTGTCGTTGTTTTCCCACTGCCTGCACCTGCTAAAATAAGCACAGGCCCCTCAGTTTGTTTGACTGCCTCTGCTTGTGAATCATTTAATTTGCCAAATATTTTTTCCATTCTTTTTGCCTAGTACTTGCTTATGAATTATATTATAGCATAGTTATTTGAGGGAAAGTTTTTATGAGGATTTTCCAAGCCAAAAATGGCTTAGAAAGAGAGAAGTCGTTTACTCTTCTTCAGATTCGAAAACGACATCTTGGTTTTTATAAATACCTGTTCCAACAGGAATTGTACGACCAATAATAACATTCTCTTTTAAGTTGTCTAAATTATCTACTTTTGCAGAAACGGCTGCTTCTGTCAAGACTTTTGTTGTATCTTGGAAAGATGCCGCTGAAATAATACTATCTGCAGATACTGCCGCTCTTGTAATACCCACAAGGAAAGGCTCAGCAATCGCTGGACGACCACCAAGACGTGTAATTTTTGCATTTTCTGCAGCAAATTTTGCTTTAGAAACTAAATCACCTTCAATAAATTTTGTATCACCAGATTTGACAATTTTAATTTGACGTAACATTTGCGTGAAAATAACTTCAATATGCTTATCGGCAATGTTTACCCCTTGAGAACGGTAGACTTGTTGTACTTCAGAAACAAGGTAGTTATAGAGTGCTTTCACACCCATAATACGCAATAACTCATGCGATGATAAAATACCCGTAGTGAGTCGCTCACCTGCATGAACGAAGTCACCCGCACTCACAACCGGCTCATGCGACTTATCGACAAAGTACTCTTTTACAAGTCCATGGTCTGCACTTGTAATAATAAT
Organism: Sulfurimonas sp.; assembly: GCA_027083475.1. Classification (GTDB taxonomy): domain Bacteria; phylum Campylobacterota; class Campylobacteria; order Campylobacterales; family Sulfurimonadaceae; genus Sulfurimonas. The sequence goes on along the minus strand of JALWON010000315.1, from coordinate 6,859 downwards.
TCGTACTTTTCCACGCAGCATTTTACCAAAACTCACCACACCATCAATCTCAGAAATAAGGGCTGTTGCCTTTGGACGACGCCCCTCAAAGAGTTCAGATACACGAGGTAAACCACCCGTAATATCTGATGATTTTTGCAATGCTTTTGGTGTTTTGGCAATAATATCTGCAATTTTCACTGTTGCACCATCTGCTACATAAATAGATGATTTTGGCTCAATCGCATAACGTAAAATTTCACCATTTTCAGTTGCTAACACAACAGCTGGTTTATACTCAGATGAAATATGCTCATTAATCATCAAACGAGATTTCCCTGTGAGTTCATCAAGTTGCTCGCTAGCCGTTGTTCCGATGATAATATCTTCATAACTCACTGTACCATTTGATTCAGAAATAATAGGGTTCGAGTATGGATCCCACTCTGCTATGACTACAGATTCATCACTCGCTGGTTTTGCAATGAGTGCACCTGCTTCAATCATTTCATTATCGCTCAGAACAAGCACAGAACCACGTGCGATATAGTGACGTACTGCTTCACGATTGTTAGCATCAATAACCGCAGCAAAAAGTCCTTTTTCATTGACACTGTAACCCGCTTCAAGTCCTTCAATTCTTTCTAAATAATCACCTTTTAACAAGAAGTACTTCACCGTTCCCGCTTCTTTTGCAACAATTTTTTGTGTTACAGGAGCCCCATTATCTACTAAAAGTTCTGAAGCATAAGGCACACGAGATGGTACATTCCATGCATCTTTAATACTCTCAACAATAGAGTCTTCTGCTGCAACTTGTGTGCCATTTTCATAAGGAAGATAGTACTTCCCTTCTACTTGTCCACTCACACCGGCAAGTTCATTTGGTTTTGCAATTTCATGTTTTCTTAAAGAGTAACGTACAGTCTCCTCTTCACCTACCAAACTCACAACAACTTCATCGTGAACAGTTTGTACTTCAACTTTTCCTGCAAAGAGTGCTTTTATTTTTGGCTCTACAAGGAGTACTGCTGCGTTTCGTCTGTTGGCAACAATATTTTTGCCCTCTTTAGAAGCGTATGTTTTGAGGTTATAGTAACGGATAAACCCTTCTCTATCTGCAACAACTTGACGCTCTTGTGCAGTTGAGCTTGCAGTTCCCCCAACGTGGAATGTACGTAATGTGAGCTGTGTCCCTGGTTCCCCGATTGATTGTGCAGCAACAATACCAATAGCTTCACCTGGACGAACAATATGACCGGTTGCAAGGTTCACACCATAACATAAGGCACAGACACCATCTTCACTTTTACATGTAGTTGGTGTTCTAATATGTGCTGTTTTAATTCCTGCTTCTGCAATAACTTTTGCTGAAACTTCATCAAGCAGTGTTCCCTCAGCATACAAAATTTCATTAGAAATTGGGTCAATAACATCTTCTGCAAGGACGCGACCATTGAGTCTGTCTTCTAAAGATTCAATCAAGGTATTTTGATCTTGAATATCAGAAATCTCTATTCCTTCATGAGTATGACAATCATGTTCAACAATTTTCACATTTTGGGCAACATCCACAAGTTTACGAGTTAGATACCCTGCATTTGCTGTTTTAAGTGCTGTATCGGCAAGACCTTTACGTGCACCGTGTGTTGAAATAAAGTACTCAATGACATTGAGACCCTCTTTAAAGTTTGAGGTAATTGGTGTCTCAATAATATCGCCACTTGGTTTTGCCATCAATCCACGCATCCCTGCAAGCTGACGAATTTGTGCCGCTGAACCACGAGCTCCAGAGTCTGCCATCATATGAATAGAGTTAAAACCATCTTTATCACTCTCAACAAGTTGCATCATCTCAGATGCCAATGTATTGTTTGTATCTGTCCAAACATCAATAATTTTATTGTAACGCTCTTGTTCTGTTAAAAGACCTGCTTCAAATTGTTTTTGAATATCAATAACACGTGATTTACTATCAATGATTTTTTCTACTTTCATATCAGGCACACGAATATCATCTGCTGAAATTGAGACACCTGCTTGTGTTGCTTGTTTAAAACCTAAGTTTTTCAAGTTGTCAAGAAAGCTTGCAGTCACACCAATACCACCATGTTTTTGCACATAATCAACAATGGTATTGATTGCTTTTTTCTTCATCACTTTATTCCATAATTCAACAGGAACAAAATCAGGTAAAATATCTTTAATAAGAAGACGACCCGCTGTTGTATGAATGATACGACCATCAACACGTGTTCTTACCTTTGCATGCATATCTAAAGCACCATGCTCTAATGCAATTTTAATCTCATCAATGTTAGCAAAAAGTTTATTACTTCCCTTCACACCATTTTTTTCTAAAGAAGTATAGTAGATTCCAAGAACCATATCCTGCGAAGGAGTAGCGATTGCTTTTCCTGATGCAGGAAGCAAGATGTTCATAGAAGCGAGCATCAATACTTTTGCCTCTGCAATAGCAGCAGAAGATAAAGGTACATGCACCGCCATCTGATCCCCATCAAAATCGGCATTAAACGCAGCACAAACGAGAGGATGCAATTGAATTGCTTTGCCATCAATCAGTTTTGGGTGGAATGCTTGAATAGAGAGTTTATGCAGTGTTGGTGCACGGTTGAGCATAATTGGATACCCATCAACAATCTCTGCTAAAGATTCCCAAACTTCGTTTGTTTTATCTTCAATCATTTTCTTTGCAGCTTTGACTGTGGTTGCATACCCTTTTTCTTCAAGTTTTGCAATCAAGTGCGGTTTAAAAAGCTCTAAAGCCATTTTCTTTGGAAGCCCACACTCATCCATTTTTAAAGATGGTCCCACAACAATGACAGAACGTCCCGAGAAATCAACACGTTTTCCAAGAAGATTTTGACGGAAACGCCCTTGTTTTCCTTTGATAATCTCAGAAAGTGATTTTAAAGGACGCTTATTCGCTCCCTTCACTGCGTTTGCACGACGACCATTGTCAAAAAGTGCATCTACAGACTCTTGCAACATACGTTTTTCATTACGAACAATAATCTCTGGTGCTTCAAGCTCTACAAGACGTTTTAAACGTTGGTTACGGTTAATCACACGACGATACAAATCATTCACATCTGAAACCGCAAACTTCCCACCATCAAGAGAAACAAGTGGACGTAAATCTGGTGGCAACACTGGAAGTACTGTGAGCATCATCCAAGCAGGATTATTCCCGCTATTTAAAAAAGACTCAATAACTTTGAGACGTTTGTTAATTGTTTTTTGTTTTGCAACTGATTTTGTCTCACCAAGTGCCTCTTTGAGAGTCGTAAAGAGATCAACTAAATCAATGGAATCAAGTAAATCACGAATGACCTCTCCACCCATACGCGCTTTAAACCCAAGCTCTCCAAAACGTTGTACTAATGTTCTGTACTGCTCTTCATTTAAAACATCATATTGCAATACTGGTGTTTTTGCCTCAGCATCATAGTACGCTTCTCCACCTGATTCAACAATGTATGCTTCATAGTAGAGTACACGCTCAAGGTCTTTCATTTTAATACCAAGCAATGTTCCTATACGAGATGGTAATGAAGAAACATACCAAATATGCGCCACAGGTGTTACAAGTTCAATGTGCCCCATACGTGTACGGCGAACTTTCGTCGATGTTACTTCAACACCACATTTTTCACACACAACACCCTTGTAACGCATCTTTTTGTATTTACCACAAAGACACTCATAATCTCTTACAGGTCCAAAGATTTTTGCACAAAAAAGTCCATCGCGTTCAGGCTTTAGTGTACGGTAGTTGATTGTTTCAGGTTTTTTTACTTCCCCATGACTCCAAGACATAACCTTTTCAGGTGATGCTAAACGGAATTGAAGTTGTTTTATATCTGTTGGTCTTTTCTCTTCAGTAACTTCTACTGGTACTAATTTACTCATCGTCTTCCACCTCGTCCATAATCTCTACATCAAGTGCTAATGATTGTAACTCTTTTGTTAATACAAAGAGTGTTTCAGGGATACCTGATTCTGGTATCAACTCACCTTTTGTGATTGCTTTATATGCGCGTACACGTCCATCAACATCATCAGATTTGATAGTCAGCATCTCTTTGAGTACTGCAGAAGCACCATAAGCCTCTAGTGCCCATACTTCCATTTCCCCAAATCTTTGTCCACCAAAGAGTGCTTTACCACCAACTGGTTGTTGCGTTACTAAAGAGTATGGTCCAGTAGAACGTGCATGGATTTTTTCATCAACAAGGTGGTGGAGTTTGAGAATATACATATACCCTACATTCACACGCTCTTTTATTTTTTCACCTGTTTTTCCATCATAAAGTACCACTTTCCCATCAGCATCCATTTTTGCAAGTTCATAGAGTTTTTCAAACTCCCCTGCATTGACACCTTCAAAGATAGGTGTTGCAAAACGCACCCCGCCTTTTGCCCAATCTCTTGCATATTTTAAGAATTCATCATCACTCATTTTACCAATCACTTCACCCGCATTCATCAGCCCTGCTACATCAGCAATAGCAATCATTTTTGCTCTGAGTGTATCAATAAAATCTTTTTGTTTTGTATCAAACTGCTCTTGAATTTGGTTTCCAAGTTCACGTCCTGCCATACCAAGGTGCATCTCTAAAACCTGCCCAATATTCATACGTGAAGGAACCCCTAGAGGATTGAGACAAACATCTACTGAGCGTCCATCTTCCATATATGGCATATCTACTTCAGGAACAATGATAGAAACGATACCCTTGTTTCCGTGACGCCCTGCCATTTTATCTCCAACTTTGAGTTGGCGTTTTGTAGCAATGTAGACTTTTACATACTTGACAACACCATTTGGTAGAATGTCATCTTTTTCTAAAATAGTAAGTTTTTCTTCATGTTCATCTCTAAAAACACGCTTCTCTTTTTGGAAATAATTTTTTGTTTTTGTGTACTCAGCTTGCACCTCTTCTGAGAATGATTTTACAATCGCATTCATCGCAAAACGATTCACATTCACTAAATCTTCTCCATTGATAATATCACCTGCTTTATACTCGTTCTCACCAACTTTAATATCTGCTAAAAGTGGCTCACGTGTTAAAAGTTTTGTGATACGAAGCATCTCTTCTTTATCAATCATTAAGAGTCTATCATAGTGCTCACGCTCTAAGTGATCAGACTCCTCTTTTTCAAGTTCTAAAGCACGCGGATCTTTGTCGTAGCCTTTTTTTGTAAAGATTTTAATATCAACAACAACCCCTTCCATAGATGGTGGGCAGTAGAGTGATTTGTTTACAACATGTCCAGCTTTTTCACCAAAAATAGCACGTAATAAACGTTCTTCTGGAGTAGGTTTTACTTCTCCCTTTGGAGAAACTTTTCCAACTAAAATCATACCACCGCTTACTTTTGTACCGATTTTAACGATTCCTGATTCATCAAGGTGAGAAAGTTCATCATCACGTACATTTGGAATATCACGTGTAATCTCTTCAACACCATGTTTGAGTTCACGTGCTTCTATCTCTTTTTCATACACATGCACAGATGTAAAAGAGTCTTTGCGGATAAGACGTTCAGAAATAACAATCGCATCTTCATAGTTGTATCCATTCCAAGGCATAAACGCAACCATTGCGTTCACACCAAGAGCAAGTTCGCCTTGATCCATATTTGGACCATCTGCAATGATTTGTCCCTTACTTACTTTTTCTCCAACTTTTACAATTGGTTTTTGCGTAAATGAAGTATTTTGATTTGTTCTAAGGTTTTTTTGTAATGGATAATAATCTATATAGATTTCACCATCATCTTCACCCATAACATAGATATGCTTGCCATCTACTTTTTCAATTGTTCCTGAACGTTTTGCTTTCACACATTCCCAAGAATCACGAGCAACAAGTTTTTCAACACCTGTTCCAACCATCGGTGCATTCACACGTAAAAGTGGCACAGCTTGACGCTGCATGTTTGATCCCATAAGGGCACGGTTGGCATCATCATGCTCAAGGAAAGGAATGAGTGAAGCAGCAACACCAACAACCATATGAGAAGAAAGGTCTGCATACTCACAATCTGTTGAAGGGCGTAAGATAATCTCACCATCTTGACGAACAGCAATTAACTCTTCAACATAATTCCCTTCACTATCAATCTTATTTGAAGCAGCTGCAATCATAACACCCTCTTCTTGTGTTGCTGTCAAGTAGACGACTTCAGAAGTAATTTTTCCATCTTTCATCAATCTATACGGTGCTTCAATAAAGCCATGTTCATTCACTTTTGAATATGTTGCAAGTGTATTAATCAAACCAATATTTTGACCCTCTGGAGTCTCAATTGGACAGATACGACCATAATGTGTTGGGTGAACATCCCGCACCTCAAAACCAGCACGCTCTTTGACAAGACCACCTTCACCAAGTGCTGAAAGACGGCGTTTGTGTGTTACTTCTGAGAGTGGATTTGTTTGATCCATAAACTGAGAGAGTTGTCCGCCTGAGAAAAACTCCATAATTGTTGAAGTAATCATTTTTGAGTTGATCAAATCATGCGGCATAAGCTCTGTCATTGGTCCACTCATTGTAGAGAGTTTATCACGAATCGCTTTTTGCATTTTAACCAGACCATTGTGTAACTCATTGCCTAAAAGCTCACCAATAGAACGGATACGGCGATTTCCTAAGTGATCTCTATCATCAATATGCCCTTGCCCATTTTTCACTTTAATCACATATTTTACAGATTCAATAATATCTTCATGTGTTAAAACAGTGACATATTCAGGAATAGTAAGTCCAAGTTTATGATTCATTTTCATACGACCAACTTGCGTTAAGTCATAACGTTCAGGATCAAAGAAAAGTTGATTCACAAAGAT
>JALWON010000314.1 GCA_027083475.1 Sulfurimonas sp. | reverse complement strand
CTGAAATCTTAAAAGTGTAATCCTGTGGATATTAAAAAAATTTACATGGATGCAGATGCTCTTTTAGAGGGGCATTTTAAGCTCAGTAGTGGGAATCACTCACAGTTTTATCTTCAATCTGCGAAGATTTTAGAGGACCCAAAAACTGCTAAACTCTTGGCTGAAGCACTTGCAAAACAAATCAAAGAGAGTGGTTTAGAGATAGACACTGTTTGTTCTCCTGCACTTGGTGGGCTCATCGCTGGTTTTGCTCTTGCAACGGCACTTGATGTACGGTTTATCTTTGCAGAACGTGTCAATGGAGTGATGAACATTCGCCGTGGTTTTGAAGTAAGTCAAGGCGAAAAAGTACTCATGTGTGAAGATATTATCACCACGGGCGGCTCTGCTATGGAAGCGGCCGCTGTCGTCAAAGAACTCGGTGGTGAAATCGTTGGAGCAGCAGCACTTGCAAATCGTGGTTTTTGCAAACGCGAAAACAGCGACATCCAAACACAGCCAAACTGTAAACTGCCACAAGAGATACCATTTTTTGCACTTGCAGACTTTACATTTGAAATGTACCAACCCCAAGAGTGTCCACTCTGTAAAGATGGCAGTGAAGCCATTAAACCCGGTTCACGCGGAAACTAAGCTTTTTTCAACCTAGTAAACGTGTGAGATTTGCACTTGCACTATTGGCATGTGCCTGTGCAAATGCACCAATACGCGACATCAAATTAGCTTGAGAAAAATTGGCACTCTCTGCTGCAAAATCAACATCTCTTATCTGTGATTCTGAAGCGGCAGCATTGAGCTGTCCAACAGAAATATTACGAACATTAGACATCAGTTGATTTTGAGAAGCCCCTAAAGAAGCCCGACTCTCGTCAATACTCTTCAAAGCACCATCCACCGTGTCGATTGCACTATCACGACCGGACTGTGTTGTTACATCAATAGAGCCAAGCAAAGAAGCGACATCAGCATTTGCGATGCTCACACCCTGTGTATCACCTGCATCTGCACCTGATTGTGTGACAAATGTATTGCCAAAAAGTTGTTTTCCATTGTAAGTTGTCTGCTTTGCAATATCATCAGTAGATGCCAAAAGTCCATCTATCTCTTTTTGAATTGCTGCTCTACTCTCTGTATCCATCGTGTCATTAGAAGCTTGCAGCGTTAAAACACGTATGCGTTGCATATTATCGTTTATCCCCTGCATGGCACCATCTGCGACTTGTAGCATTCCAATACTATCGTTAGAATTCATAATTGCCTGACCAAGTCCTGCAACCTGTGCGGAGAGTTGATTGGCTATGCTTAATCCAGAAGCATCATAGGCAGCACTGCCTAGCTTTGAACCTGAGGACAAAAAACCAAGACTCTCATTGAGGGCATGATTTTTAAGATTTGAATTGAGATTTGCTGTCATTGCTCCAATATTTGTATTGATTGAAAAACTCATAGCATCTCCTTTGTGAAGTAGTTAAAAAAATTATACTCTTTTTTTAGCTTTTTTGCAAAGCATCAGGCTTCCCAAAGTAATACCCTTGAGAGTAATCAACATCTAAAGAGCACAAGATATTGTAAATTTCTTCATTTTCAACATATTCGGCAATCACTTGCATATTTTGTTCTTTTGCAAAAATTACCATCGTTTTTACTGTGGAGAGCGAAAAATGACTAGTGGCAATATTTTTTACAAGAGTCGCATCAATTTTTAAAATATCTGGTTGATAATCAAGTAATCTTTCAAAATTAGAGTAGCCTGAGCCAAAATCATCAATTGCTATTTTAACACCCAAAGCTTTCACTTTTTTAATAAAAGCTTTAATCACCTCAAAATCCTTAAAGGCTTCATCCTCTAAAAGTTCTATTACAATACGCTTTGCAGAGTCTTTATGTCTCTCTAAAAGGGAGTAAAATTTCTTGCGAATTGCCTCTTTTTCTATATCTAATGCTGAGAGATTGATCGATATATCTTTATCGGTGAGTTTGAGTGCACCAAAAGCATTATCAAGAACCATAGAGGTGATTGCGGTGTAGTACTTCCCCTGTTTTGAAACATCTAAAAAGAAAAATGGTGAGAGAATTTTATCATTTTCATCCACTAAACGCACCAAAGATTCATACTTCACAATCTCCTGTGTTTTATTGTCGATAATAGGTTGAAAATAAGAGATTATCTTATTGTTTTCTATCGCTGTTTTTACCATTTTTAAAATTCTAATATTTTCTAATGCCTGCAAATGCTCTTTGTCTGCTAAATTATTTGCAAAAATGATTTGCTTGTTGGAACTTTTGAGAAGTTTTATACCATATTTTGCATTTTCAAGTACATTCTCACCATATGCATAACTAATCCCAATGGCAACATCATAATCAAGCTCACCAATGGTAATCTTAGCAGATTCTACCTGTGATTGGAGCTGGTACAGTAGTGCTTCAATGCCCTCATCATCTTCTAGTAAATTTACTTTATCTAAGGCAATTGCATACTCCCCATCTTTAAGTGTAAAAATATTTTGCACCGAAATGGCATCTGGAATAAAGCTAAGTAACTGTTTTGCAAAACTCTCCTCAATATCTTGTAAAATATCTTGCCCATAAAAGTTTTCTATGTTGTCAAAATTATCAATCTTAATTAAAATTACCATAGGAATTTTAGCAGTTTTAATATAATCATTGAGTTGGCGCAGCGGACTCATAATATCTGTTATATCATGCCGAATTGCTATATACTCAACTATCTCTTCATTCTGGTCTAAAATAGGTTTAATTGTACTGTCAAGATAATATATACTCCCCTGTTTTGAAACATTTTTTGTCACACCACGCCAGATACTTTTTTTCTCTTTAATTGTATGCCAGATTTCCTTATTTAAAGAGTCTTCTTGTTTGTTATGTGTGGATGCAATATAATCATTACCAATAAGTTCTTCCCTATCATATCCAGATATACTACAAAAAGCATCGTTCACATACTTTACTTTTCCATCAGGAGTGATGACAGAAACAATGGCACTATAATCTATAATTTCATTATATTGCAGGAGCTGTTGGTAAGCTTTTGCAGCTTGTACTTTTTTTGCTGTTTTTTCTAAAACTTGAACAAACTGCTCAAACTCCACAGGCTTAATAAAATAGGCTTCGACACCCAGCTTAATACTTTTGAGAAAAAACTCCTCTTCATTATAGGCCGAAAATATCAAAAATAAAACATCTTGATCGGTTTCATAGATTTTTTCTAACATCTCTAAACCACTCATTTTTGGCATAGAAATATCAGTGATAATTATGTCAATTTTATTGGCATAAAATTTTTCTAAACCATCCTCACCATCTACTGCAACAACGATGTCTGTAAAAAAATCATTCAGTATCGCCAAAGTAGATGCTCGTACTTGTGCATCATCCTCAACATACAGAAGTTTGAGTCCATTCATGGTAGAAACTATTTGTTGTAAATCATTCATGACACAAGTATACTGATAATAAGATTAAAATTTATTAAAGAGAAACAGTAAAATTATTTATACTGCAATTGACAAGTAAGCATTCGCTCTACTAATACCCGTGCCACTTCCACTTTAATATCGACAATTGTGGTAATAGCGAGATCTTGCAGCTTTTCTTTTTCTTCAAGGGATGCTACTTTCACAATAACATTAGCATTTTTAGAATGTTTCAATACCGCTTCACAGATAAGTCGTTTTTTCTCTACATTATCCAAAGTCACTATAATTGCTGCTGCATTTTCTACATGTAAAGCACTTAAAATTGAACGCTTCGAAGCATCACCCATATAGACTTCTTGCTCATCTTTGAGTGCTTCTCGTACATGTTTATTCGAGTTATCAACAACAATATAAGGAGCATCTAACTCTTCAAGGTGTTTTGTCACATACTTTCCTACAAAACTATACCCACAGACAATGACATGATCTTTTCGAGTGGAGAGTTTTGACATATCTGTCGTGACATCTTTTTCTTTTATAAGCTTATCTACCCACTCACTAATATGCGGAATAACAAAAGGAGTCACAACCATGGAAAATATCACAATAAGTACTAGCAGCGATGCCATCTCCTGAGTCAATATGCCTC
>JALWON010000313.1 GCA_027083475.1 Sulfurimonas sp. | reverse complement strand
AAATGGTAATTTCAACTTATGTAAACCATCTTCATCCAGAACATTTTCATGAAGATGTTGTTGGTGGTATCATAGGGGCTGTTGATTTGTATCTCATTGGTGTCGTAATGATACTTTTTTCTTTTGGACTCTATGAGCTGTTTATCTCCGATATTGACCCTGCAAAAGGGGATGAAAAAGAGAATAAAATTTTGGCTATTCACTCACTTGATCAACTCAAAGATAAAATTTCTAAAGTCATTGTTATGGTGCTTGTTGTTGGATTTTTCCAAAAGGTGGGTCATACTGAGTATAATGGTGCACTAGAAATGCTCTATTTCGCATTTTCTATCACTGCTGTAGCCGTTGGTTTGTTCTTTTTGGCTAAAGTTGGACATCATAATCATTAAGGACTAAATTTGAGTAAAATATTTGTAGATGCATGTTTAGGAAAAGAGACACCCTACACTCCAGTGTGGATGATGCGCCAAGCAGGACGTTACCTCCCAGAGTATATGGCAGTTCGCAAAGAGGCTGGAAACTTTTTAAATCTTTGTCACGACCCAAAAAAAGCTTGTGAGGTAACCCTACAACCTGTTGATATTGTAGGTGTGGATGCAGCTATTTTATTTAGCGATATTTTAGTCATTCCTGATGAAATGGGTATGGACTTATCTTTTGTAAAAGGTGAAGGTCCTAAGTTTTCTGACCCTATTACCTGTGATGCAGATATAGAGAGACTCATAGGCGGTGAAGAAGCAGCTTCTAAACTCACTTATGTCTATGACACCATCAAACTTATCAAAGAAAAATTAGCAGATGACAAAGCACTCATTGGTTTTACTGGAGCTCCTTGGACACTTGCTACTTACATGATAGAAGGACAAGGGACAAAAACATACAATATTTGTAAAAAAATGATGTACTCTAACCCTGAACTATTACATAAAATTCTTGTTAAAGTTACCGAAGTTGTTAAACTTTATATGGAAAAACAGATCCAAGCAGGCATTGATGTTGTGCAGATTTTTGATTCTTGGGCAGCTGCTATTGAAACAGAAAAATATGATGAATTTTCATGGAAATATATGGTAGAGATTGCGGAGTATTTAAAAGAAAAGTACCCGCATATTCCTATTATTATGTTCCCTAAAGGGATCCCTGCATTTTATGATAGAGTCTATGGTAACTTTGATGTTTTTGGGGTAGATTGGGCAACACCTATAGAATTAGCGAAAGAAAAACTAGGTGACAAGTATGTTCTTCAAGGCAATATGGAACCATGCCGTCTCTACTCAAAAGAGGCTACAACAGCATCCGTAGAACATATACAAAGTGTGATGCAAAGTAAACGCCACATCTTCAATCTTGGACATGGAATTTTACCAGATGTTCCTGTTGCAAATGCAAAACATTTTGTCAGTGAGTGTCAAAGAGTTAGTGCAAAAAAATAATATCATCTTCGGACCCATAAACTCACGCCGTTTTGGTATGAGTTTGGGTATTGATTTATCCCCTAATCTGAAACAATGTAACTTTGACTGTTTGTATTGTGAACTTGCTCCGAGTGCAACAATCGCGAAACAAACGCAAACAGTTTCAGTAAAAACTATTATCACAGAACTCCAATCACATCTCCATGAGAACATAGATGTTATTACCCTCACAGCCAATGGTGAGCCTACACTTTACCCTCAACTAGATGAACTCATTCACTCTATTAATAAAATTAAAAAAAGTACACAAACACTCATTTTGACAAATAGTGCCACATTGGTAGATGAAAAAGTATTCCAATCACTCCTCCACCTTGATCAAGTCAAACTCTCTTTAGATGCAGTAAGCCCAGAAATATTTAAAAAAATAGACAGACCCCATAAAGCGATAGATATTTCACAACTTACAGCAAAGGTAATAGAGTTTAGTCAAGTGTATCAAGGAAAACTATTTATAGAAATTCTTTTTGTCCATGAACTCAATGATACACAGGAGGAAATTGAAAAACTCAATACTGTTTTAAGAGAAATTCAATGTACTCGTATTGATATTGGAACGATAGATAGACCACCCGCCTACCCTGTCACTGGGATAAGCTACAAAGAACTCTATGATATATCCTTAAAGTTTGACACACAACTACCAATACACATCGCTTCACGAACAAAAGCTGTTTCAAGTAACATCTCTTATACACATGAAGAAATTCTCAATACCTTTGATAAACGTCCTCTCACCATGCAAGACATTGATTTACTTTTTGATGCAACGAGTAAAAAAAGGCTGCAAACACTTATAAAAGCACATAAAATAAGCATTCGTCGTGTCTCAAACTTAGAATTTTTAGTTCCTGTAGAAAATCAACATAGAAAACGAAAAAAGTAGCTAAATTTCCTTGACTTTTTAGAAGTCATAAAGTATAATTTCGGCTCAACAAACATTCCGGATTAGCTCAGCGGTAGAGTAGGTGACTGTTAATCACTTGGTCACTGGTTCGAATCCAGTATCCGGAGCCACATTTATAATTGGACAAGTGGGTGAGCGGCTGAAACCACATCCCTGCTAAGGATGCGTACGGGTAACTGTACCGAGAGTTCGAATCTCTCCTTGTCCACCACAAACCCCTATTTTAGGGACTTTCAAGCACTTATTTAAAAAGTAATAACTTTCTTACTGTACCCCTTACTTATATATTGAGATACTTCTATCAAAATCAGTGTTAAAACTATCCAAATAATTTACATACACATCAAAAACCATTTGAGTATTTGCATGACCTAATAACTGTGCAAGTTGTACAGGAGTGACTAAATTATGATAAAGCATATTTGTAGCATATGTATGTCTTGCATTGTATGGTCGTCTATATTCAATTCCTAACTCTTTTAGTGATGGCTTCCAAAAATTTTCTACAAATACATGAGTATCCATATAAGGCTTTTTATATTGAGTGATAAAGAGATATTCATTATCATGTAAACTATATAATTCTTTTAGAAACGGCATTAAAAGTTCTATTATAGGTATCTCTCTAATACTATATAATGTCTTTGGTGTACTCTCTCCATGACAAGAGCGAGTTCTTTGGACGGTAATTATATTTTTTTCAAAATCTATATCAGTTTTTTTGAGTGCAATTATCTCACCACTTCGCATACCCGTATAAAATGCTATAGCAAGATAAAACCTATAATTACCATTTGTAGTATGATTCATAATAAGTTTTACTTCATCAGCATTAAACGGTTTTATCTTTGCAGTTGTAAACTTCGGAAGTTTTACAGACCTTACAGGATTACGAGTAATCACTTCATCATAAAGAGCTTCTTGAAAAATTCCACTCAGTATACTTAAATAAATTCTCTTTGATTTACCACCTACATCATCAATATCATAAAGCCACTTTTTAATAAAAGAAGGTTTTATATCTTCTATCTCCATATCTTTAAACATAGGATTAATTCTATTTTTTATTATATTTGTATATTTGTCTAAAGTAGATATTTTCAGCTCATGTTCTTTAAACTGTAGATAAAGTTTTGAATAGTAGTCAAATTTCATTTTAAAAAACTTCTCCATTATTAAAATAATCCTGCATCTCTTCTATAGCTGTGAGTTTCAGCCGCTCACCCACAAGACACCCTCTTTCTATGAGTAAATTACGAGTATTTATGTAATGTTTATCATCTACAGTGTCAATATCTATGTTTTGAAAATACTGATAGAGTTCCATATCATTCATTTGATATGGTTTTTTACTATATTTTGAGACAGTACCCTTAAAATAGACAAACTCCTCACCATCTATAATGATGTCAATAGGTTTTTGTTCTTTTGGTTCTGGGAGTGGTTCAAATGTATTCAAATCGGAATCATCATAATCAGATTGAAAAAGTTTTTCAAACCAATTAACGGGCTTAGCTGTGTAGATAACTCCGTTTTCATCTTCTATGTGCATGATGTTCTTTGTCTCTGGGTCTACTTGCACAGATAGAACCTCATTATTATACGAAGCCGTTAAATCTCTCAATGTGTACATGCCATTAAGTTTTCTATAAATCTCTAAACTTATAAAAGTCCGTGATGTATAAAATCTTGAAATACCGTGATATAAGTACCATAGAGTAAGATTAGTCG
>JALWON010000312.1 GCA_027083475.1 Sulfurimonas sp. | reverse complement strand
TTTTATGGCAACCACCCTTCCCACTTGGATTAAACCATGCCACAACTAATGGCAACCACAGTAAAAACTTAAAAAATTCACCTTGAGAGATCTCTATAGCTGTTTGTTTTGCATACTCAAAATCATATCCATACCAATATGCAGCAAATATTGCAGCAGCTACTAATACTCCTCCTAAATACCCAAAAACTATTCTGACAAACACATTTACTAAGTACTCAAACATAATCTTCCTCCCATTTTTATACATATTATAATTCAAAAAAGCTTAAAAATACTTCACTATAGGGAATTTTATAATTTTAATCAATCCTATATAATCAAATATAAATCATATAGGATATTTGCAATAGAAAATTTAGACGAGATCCCAGCAGAAGAGATTGAAAAATTTCACAGAATTATTGTTGAAAATGTCAAAAAAGCACGAAAAGAAAAAGGTGTGTCTCAGTTAAATTTAGCACATATGATAGGACATAAATCTGTCAGCACTATTGCAAAAATTGAGGCTGGTCTTGAAGATAAGCACTATAATATTGAACAACTTTACAAAATTGCGAAAATTCTTGATATTAAAATAACGGATTTATGTTCATAAAAACATATTGCTAAACTGCTAAACTGCCAAAGATCTTACACAGCATATTTAAAAATTATAACAGTATTATTAACAGTATATTATTTTGAATATAAGAAAAAATATCCCTATTTTAAGGAATTACTTTGGAAAATTCGAATCTCTGAGTGTCCACCACTTATTACTTACAAAACCCTATTATAATCACTTTCAAAATATTCATTTCAAACTAAAACTTTTTAAGTAAAAACAGCATAAAGAGATGTACAAAAAATAGGCTATAAGCAATCACACTATCTATGTAGAGCAAAGGAAAAGAGAGATTATAATCTATATAAAAATCATACCACTTGTCATATACAAATAGATACCCAAGAGTGCAAACAATCAAAAAAAGAACAATTTTTTTTTCACTTGGTACATCAAAATATTTGTAAAGGAAAAAGCCAGCTCCCATCAAAACAATAAAATAGAGGAGATAATAGCCCTCGCTAAAGAGTCCTAAAAGAAGTAAATGCAAGAGAAGAATTAGAAATAGAACAAGCACAATTAAGGGAGATAAATTTTATCGAGCAGTTCTTGATATTCAGAAGCCACATCACTATCTAAGGTAATGCCTCCCCCACTTTTGTAAACAACTCCATGCTCTGTTTTTTCTATAAAACGTATCATTACTCCGCTATCAAGTGTTTCACCATTATAGACACCAAAAACACCACTAAAAAAACCTCGCTCATATGCTTCAACATGCTTTATAATCTCTAGTGTACTTTTTTTAGGTGCCCCGCTGATACTGCCAGCAGGCAGCAGTTTTTGCAAAATAGTTCCAATATTTGCATGCCAATCTTCACCAATATCTCCACTTATGTGTGAGCTGACTTGTAGCAACTTTTTCTCTCCTGCTGCTATTTCAGCAATATAACGAAATTTTTCTACTTTCACATTTTCTGCCACTATAGACAAATCATTCCGAAGTAAATCAACCACCATAATATGCTCAGCAAGTTCTTTTGTATCTGCGAGAATCTTTTCTCTTGCATTTTCTACATTAGCATCAATGGTACCTTTCATCGGAAAAGTATGGATCTTTTTTCCCTTTATCTCTATAAATTGCTCTGGAGAGAAACAGAGAAAATCCTCTTTAAAACGCAGTTTATAGGCTGCATTTGCTAAAGGAAACATCTCTCGTAAGGTTTTATCAGATTTAATAGGAGTTTTTTGTGTAAGATTTAAAATATAAGTTTCACCCGCTTTGATTTTCTCAATCACTTGTGTGAACTTATGTTTATACTCCTCAAAAGAGCTTGCCAAAGGATGCAAAAAATGGGGATGCGGTTTATAAAGATAGTCTTTGTCAATACAAAACTCTATATCTTCATCAAGCAAAGTATCTAAAGGAAATGCTTCGAGTCGCTTTGCCTCAAAATCACAAATAAACAAAAAAGGCTCTCTTTTTCTACCTAATCTGTTTAAATCTTCAAATGTCATTTTTCTAAGCAATAAGCTTTTTTAAAATTGCCATACGGATATTGACACCATTACTCACCTGTTGGAGCACTTTACAACGCTCATCTGCTAAAAGTGCATCGGAAATATCAATATTTCTATGTACAGGTCCCGGATGCAAAATGACAATATCCCGCTCTCCGACAAGCTCTTTTGTAATACAAAAATCACTTGCATAATCTTTTAAGGAAGCATAATTTTGTGAAGAGTGGCGTTCTGTTTGAGTACGCAAACTCATAATAGCATCTACCTCATCAATAATCTCTTCGAGATAGTGTGTCGTCTGCAGTGTTGTTTTTGGCAAAAACTGTGGTGGTGCTACCAAAATTACCCGCATTCCAAAACGCGATAAAAGTTCTATGTTTGAGTTCGCAACACGGGAATTTTTAATATCTCCTACTATCGCTATCGTTTTTCCAGCAACAGAACCAAAGTGCTCGGTGAGTGTATATAAATCTAACAGTGCCTGTGTTGGATGCGCATGTGCACCATCCCCTGCGTTTACAATACTCGCTTTTGTATTGTTAGAGAGAATCTTGGGTACCCCTGCATTTTGATGTCGCACAATGATAGCATGTGGACCCATGGC
This sequence comes from Sulfurimonas sp., assembly GCA_027083475.1. Taxonomy (GTDB): domain Bacteria; phylum Campylobacterota; class Campylobacteria; order Campylobacterales; family Sulfurimonadaceae; genus Sulfurimonas. Next base: position 12,989 of record JALWON010000312.1, on the reverse strand, counting down.
ATCAAGGTTCATCGCAGTATCAACAAGAGTCTCTCCCTTTTTTGTGGAGCTTTTTGAAACATCCAAATGGACAATATCAGCCCCGAGTCGTTTTGCCGCTATTTCAAAAGAACTTTTCGTACGGGTGGAGTTTTCAAAGAAAAGTGTAATAATTATTTTATCTTGCAAAACCCTCTCATAATGTCCATCACTCAATCTTTTAGCATCTGCTAAAATAGCCTCTATCTCTTCTTTAGAAAAATCATCCGTTCGAATTAGGTGTTGCATAGTTCTCTTTCTCTATTTTAATTTACAAATTATACAAGACATCACAAATCGTGTCAATGTTATCGCTTATTTTCAAAATATTTTTTTGGGTATCTTGAAAATAGGGGGCAGAAACAGCTGCAAAACTCTCATCACCCTCTCTACAATTAAATGCAGTTACATAAGCAATATGCCTCTCTTCTAAGGCTCTTTGACTTAAAAGTGTATCATTGATACACCCAAGTGCACAGTGTGTTACCAAAAGTGCCTTTGCTTGGAAGTGTGTAATCATATCTATCATCATATACTTTGCATCAAGTGGCACATACAAGCCCCCTGCTCCCTCAATGATTAAAATATCACACAAAGACTCCAGTTTTATAACTGCTTTCTCTAAGCTAGTAAGATCGAGTGCTTTTTTATTGGATGCAATATAAGGAGCAGCAGGGAGTTTATAGGTAATAGGCACAATATCTTCTATGCTAACATTGGCAAACTCCGGATTGAACTTTTGTACTGTTTCTAAGAGTGCTTGTGCATCAGGAGCCAAGGTTTTTACCCCCGTTTCTATCAGTTTTATAGCACCTACCCTATAGCCTCTCTGTGCAAAAGCCTCAAGAAGAAGTTTTGCCGTATATGTTTTGCCTATGTCTGTGTTGGTTGCACTCACAAATATTCTTTTCTTCATAAAAGACATTATAGCAAAAATAAATGGTATCCTTATTGCTTATTTTGCTATACTACAGAGGAAGAACTTATAAAGGGAGTCAATGGCTGAGGCACAAGAAGAGATAATTATCATTCAAGAAAATGATGTTGCAGATGAAGAGAATACCCAAGAAACAGAAATTGATGCAGAAGCAGCAAAAAAGAAAAAAATTCTTCTCTTTGGTGGGATTGCCATCATTCTTGTACTTATCATTGTTATTACACTCCTTCTTCTTTTAAAATCTTCCCAAAAAAAAGAGAAGTACTCTATGGACAATCTCGAGTACTCCCTTACTAAAACGAAAAAAGAGCCTGTCAAACCAAGCAAACTTGAAAACATGATAGCCAAAGCAAATTACCTCTACAGCAATGGCTCAAAAGAAAAAGCACTCTCTTTATATGAACGTATCGCTCAGTACAGTGAAGCCATCTCTTTATACAACTTAGGGGTTGCACAACTCAAAAACAAGCAGTACAAACAAGCCCAGCAAACCTTTGAAAAAGCTATTCAAAACAATGACAAACGCTGTGTCAGTGCCATCAATGCCGCCGTCTGTTCCCTGCATCTCAAAGAGCAGGAAAATTTTCAGTACTATCTTGATTTAGCCTATGCCTATCTTCCTAGTGAGGTCAATTCACCACTCTATCATTACTATTATGCCCTCATCAACTACTATAACAAAAATTATCTTGAAGCACTCAGTGCACTCCAAAATTCTCAAGAAAAAATGGTCTATCCGCTCATAGAAAATGACCTCAAAGCAAAACTCAATGCCCTTTTTGGTAATGACTATGCGGCAATTGAAGCGATGGAGAACAAATTTCAAGATGGCGATGATTTAAGTCTAGCACTCCTCTATGCCCGTGTAGGTGAGTACAACTTAGCCATCCCACATCTTGAAGAGAGTATTTTAAAAAACATCCAAGCGGTTCGCGCACAACTTGCACTTGGACTCATTGATTTAAAGGCAGGAAAAATCATCGATGCAACACGAGAGATAAAAAATGTTACCGATATGTTTCCCAAAAAAGTTGCTCAACTGTACCCTATAAAAGTCACACTGCAAAAATCACTCTTTGATGCCAAAATAGCACAAAAAAACTATCTCAACAGTATTGAAAATTCTAAATCATTCATCTATCAAAAGATTTTTTATTTCTCGCCTTATAAAGTCTTTAATGCCAACAAAACCATCAGTTATATTCGTCGAGGAAATGCCAATATTTATATTGATGATGTAGCTTCAGCAAAAGGGTATCTCTCTAAAAGTGCCTCCGTTTCCAATGTCAATATCGGCATCACAACAGCCATCAAACAAGCCCTCTCTTTTCAAATACGTCAAGCAAACACAACTTTGAAAGAACTGGTCAAACGCCAGCCAAAGCACTCTATTTTACAGTATGATTTAGGACTCACTTATGCACAAATGGGCAACATGGAATTAGCCCACAAACATTTCCTGCGTTCATACTATTTAGATGCAAAAAATTACCTCTCTGGCATCTATGCACTCTTAAGTGCACAGCTTATTCACAAAGAGAGTACAAAACTCAAATCAATCATCAAAGACTCCCTTGCAGATGAACCAGACAGTGAAGAGAAACAATTTTACACAACACTCTTACACATAGCCAAAAAAGATTATCTCTCCTCTGTGGATTGGCTTGATAATAGCTATAAACAAAAGCCTATTTATCTTGCCCTCAATTTTATCATTGCGATGAAACTTAACAAGATGCAAGTCGCCAAAGAGGCATCCCAAAAACTCACAACACTCTTACCACATGACATTTTGCCGCATCTTATGTATATTGATGCCCATTTTTATGACCTCTCAGAAATAGAATATGCTTCAAAAGTGCTAAACTATCTCAAAAAACAGCAATTTGATTTTACTGATTTGTATTATGGTCCCAATATTACACGATTTTTATACATTAAAGAAAACCTTATAACAGGAAAGCTCTATTTTTTAGCACAACAACTTGAGAAAAAACTACAAGAGTCACAGACACAAACGCAAGATATCATGAGTGCCCTTGCTATGAGTTATCTCTTTGGCAAACAGTATGAAAAAGCCTATACCCTCTACAATGCACTTATAGATGAAGTAAAAATGCGCGATGTTAATACCCTCTTTTTAGGGGCTATTGCTTCAACAGCTGCAGGACATCATGGCAATGCCATCGCACTTCTAGAACTTGCGAACTTAAAAAACAAAAATTTTGCACAGAGTCGCTATGCCTTAGGTCTACTCTACTTAGAACTCAAAAACAATGAAGCAGCCGTCATTCAATTTGCCCATATCAATACAAATAACTTCCACTCACAGTACTTTGATTTTACGATTGATGGGGAAAAACTCCTTTTTCAAAAACAACATACAGAAAAAAAGTAGTTAAATCTCATCATTACTCCAAGCGGCGATAGCATCGACTAAAGTATCAAAACTCTCCCCTTTCCCTACAATAAACACCTCATCCAAGATATAACATGTTACTTTTGTGCTCGCTTCAAGTAAAAAAATAGCATACTCATTTGAAGTATTCGACTGCACTGAGAGTACTTTCATCCCATCTACTATATCATTAACCTCTACAATCGCATCATACTCCGCATTTATCAGTTTTTTTCCATCACTACTATAAATTTTCATTATGTCACCTTTTGTTAGTCAAGTTTAGTGTAAAATTTTCTAAAGGAAAGTTTACATGAAGATAGCAAATAACATCACAGAACTCATAGGAAATACTCCACTTGTGCGTTTAAATAAAGCCTCCGCAAAAACAGGAGCAACTATTTTAGGCAAATGCGAGTTTTTAAACCCGACAAGCTCCGTAAAAGACAGAATCGGTTTCAACATGATTCGTCGTGCACAAGAAGCGGGAAAAATCACAGCAGAGACAACCATTATAGAACCAACCAGTGGTAACACAGGCATTGCATTAGCTGCCAACTGTGCAGCACAGAACTTAAAGCTTATTTTAACTATGCCTGATTCTATGAGTGTAGAGCGACGCAACATCCTCAAAGCACTCGGTGCAGAACTTGTTTTAACCCCTGCGGCAAAAGGGATGAAAGGCTCTATTGCAAAAGCGCAAGAGCTCCAAGCAGCAACAGAAAATTCTCTCATCCTCCAACAATTTGCAAACCCTGCAAACCCTGAAATTCATCGACTCACCACAGCACAAGAAATTCTTAACGACACCGATGGCGAGCTTGATGCCTTTGTCGCTGCTGTTGGTACAGGGGGCACACTCACAGGAACCTCTGAAGTTTTAAAAGAAGCCAATGCAGAGATAGCCATCTTTGCAGTTGAGCCTGAAGCTTCAGCCATACTCTCAGGAGAATCCCCATCACCCCACAAAATCCAAGGTATTGGTGCAGGTTTTATCCCTGATATTTTAAACACAAATATCTATGGAGAGGTTATCAAAGTAAGTAATGAAGATGCGTTTGCCACAGCAAAAATGCTTGCAAAAGAGGAAGGCTTACTTGTAGGAATCTCGGCAGGAGCCAATGTAGCTGCGGCGATGCAAGTTGCATCCCGCCCAGAGTTTCAAGGCAAAACTATTGTCACAATTTTATGTGATACAGGAGAGCGCTACTTAAGCACTGCGCTTTTTAGTGAATAAAGAGTTTCTCGAAACCATTAAGGCAGAAGATGGAAGACTCTTTCATCTTGCCTACCATCAAAAACGCTTTGAACAAACACTTCTTGCGTTTGGTCTCACACATGTGCCACAACTACACGATCTTCTCAGCCCACCAGAAAAGGGCTTATACCGATGCCGTGTCCTCTACTCTTGCACAAACTTTACAGTGAGTTATCACCCTTATGTCAAACGCAATGTTCATTCACTCAAACTCATATATGATGACACCATCGAATATACTTATAAGTATGCCAACAGAGAAAAACTCAATGCACATTTTCTACAAAAAGAGCAAGCCGATGATATTCTCATCATTAAAAATCAGCAGGTAACAGATACCAGCATCGCAAATATTGCCTTTTTTGACGGGGAGCGATGGTTCACTCCCAAAACTCCCCTTCTTAAAGGAACTACCAGAGAGAGACTGCTCGATTTACACAAAATATATGAAAAAGATATTTCTGTTGCCTCTCTGCAACAATACAAAAAAGTCGCACTGTTGAATGCAATGATAGATTTTGATATAATTTCAGAAGATAAACACAAAGGACTCTATTGTTAGAAACAGTCATAGAAGATATTGATTTTGCACAATTGATGCAAAAAAATATTCAAGATTTAATCATACATTTTTTTGAAAAAGAGCAAAACTTTGGTATATTGTGTAAGGTTGAAGAGGTCTCTTTTGATCCAGTACTTCCACAAGAGATCCACAGAGAATTTCGTCCTTTAACACTTTTCTTTTTAGCAGGCTACACTTTTGAAACTGCCCGTATAGAAGAGGATATGCTTATTTTTGAAGCAGGCTTTGGTCCAGATAACATAGGGAGTATTGTTACTGTGCCTCTTTTAAGTATCATGCAAATCATCATTGATGAAACGCCAATCTTTATAAACTTAGCCACAATAAAAAAAGTACCAGAAAATTCTCAAGAAGATGTAGATATAAATGGAGTAGAGAACTCAATGGCTTCATTTTTATCAAACCCTGAGAACTCTAAATTTTTAAAGTAGTTTATATTTTGTGTAAAGAGAGCAGATAGTTTACAACATTATCCACAAAGGCATCATGTTTTCTATCTTTAGAGTAAGCAATATAAAATTTTCTTACCATTTTATGATTTTTCAGTTTTGATTCATAGAGTGTTCCATTTTCAACCTCTGTCTGTGCAACATGTTTTGACATAATCGAAACAAGCGGTTTTTCTCTGTTTTTTGCTCGCATAATAGACTCTTTAATAGCCGTTGTACTTGCAAGCACACCGATAACATTAAAATGGTTACACTGCACACCAATCTCTTCAAAAGCTTCTGCTGTTAATTTTCTTGTATGTGACTCTTCATTACGACAAATCCAATCAAATTCAAGTAAATCATCTGCTACGAGCTGTTTTTTAATAGGTTGGTTAGAAATAACAACAAGTTCATCTTCTACCCACTCTCTATAAATGAGTCCATCTTCCATCACTGGCGATTCTATAAGAGCAATATCAATTTTTTTATCTAAAAGTTGTTCAATGATTTTTGCCGACCAATCAACATTCATAAATACTTCATTTGCGATGCGTTTTTTAATCTCACCAAGATAATTTGGCAAAATGTAATTTCCAATCGTAAAAGAAGACCCCATGACAAAAGTGAAATCTTTGTTAATAATTTTCAGTAAATCTTTTTCACTTGTCATAATTGTTTTTTCAAGTCTTTGCGCAATGCGAAATAAATCTTCACCCTCTTTTGTGAGTAAAATTCCATTTTTCTTTCTATCCACAATCTTCGTGTCTAAATAATCTTCTATAAATTTGATTTGTTGTGTTACCGCAGGTTGAGAGATTCCCAATTTGGCTGAAGCCTTCGAAAAACTTTTCTCTTTGATAACCATCAAAAATGTTTGCAATTTTGCAAAATCTTTTAACATAATAATTCCTATAAGTATAATTGATAATAAAATTATAACTGAGAATTATAATTAAATCAAGTGTTTTCTTATAATATATTACAATTTGTAAAGAGAATTTATGATATTATTCGAATTAAGAGCAAAATTACAAATACTCCTCATCGCTTAACTGGATAAAGCAGGGCCCTCCTAAGGCCTAGCTCGAGGTTCGAGTCCTCGTGGGGAGACCAAATATACTTATACACAATATAAATTAAACTATGCTATACTTGACTCAAATGAAAAAGTGAGGTTATTTTTATGTATAAAAGTGAAATTCTAGCAACACTGAAAGCATTAAAGCCTACTTATGAAAAAGAGGGCATAATATTGATAGGACTTTTTGGCAGCTATGCAAGAGACACCCAAACAAAGTTTAGTGACATCGATATTGCTTACAAACTTGATTATGACAAATTTTCAACTCAATACAAAGACGGCTTTTCAAAACTTCTTCGAATTGAAGATATAAAAAAAGAGCTCCAAGTACTTTTTAAATCTCCTATTGATTTAGTTCCTGATACAAATCGATCCATACTGAAAGATCTCATTAATGTCTAATGCAATAGACAGACTCAAAAAGATTTATGTGTGCATAGAAAATATTGAGTTTATTATGAATGAAAGCAATTTAAAAGTCACTCACTCCATAGAAGATAAAATCATCAAACCTGCTATAAGAATGAACATTATAAGAATTGCAGAACAGTTCAATAAACTCAAAGATGAAAATGAGTTTACAACTCTTGAACTATTTACAAGTAATGACTTAAAAGGAATTAATGCAGTAAGAAATTATATCGCACACGACTATGATAGTACAGATGATAATATTATAGAAGATGTGGTGAGATACAATTTACCAATTTTTAAAGAGACCATAACTACCCATTTATCTCATTTTTGATTGTCTGTGCAAGGGAACTGCACTTTGTAATTTTTTGAGAGTAATTCAGATCTTCTTGTAAAAGTATATCAATAAATGCACTCCCAACAATCACACCATCTGCTCCTTTTACCTTCTCTTTGGCTGTTTTTGCATTCACACCAAAACCTACATAGACAGGTGTTTGTGTGTATTTTTTTATAGAATCTAAAAAGGGTTGTAAATCTTCAGCCTTTCCAGAGCCTGTGATACCTGTATATGCTACCATATAAATAAATTTTTGTGCATCTTGCACCACTTCTTTTATACGTGCTTCACTGTCTGTAGGTGCTACAAAACTAATATTTGCCAAGTTATTTCTTGTAAATAAATCTTTATAAAGCAAAGCCTCTTCATGCGGTACATCAGGAATAATCAAACCATTCACCCCAATCTTACGTGCCAAAGGCAGAAGTTTTTCCATATTTTGTTGATAAAAACTGTTAAAGTAACCCATCCACAAAGTATCTACCTTTGGGGCTACTGCTTGTGATATTTCGAGTAAATCTTGAAACTTAAAGCCTAATTCAAGTGCTTTATGGTTTGCTTTTTCTATCAAAGGACCATCTGCCACTGGGTCTGAAAAAGGAACACCAAGTTCTAAAGTATCTACACCATTCTCACCCAAAGCCAAGGCAAGATCTACACTAAATGATTTTTCAGGATACCCTGAAGTAATATAAGCCACTAAATTTTTCATATTTTATTATTTTCCCAAGTCAGGTATTTTTAAAAGAGCATATTTTATTTTGCTCAATTCATTATCTAATTTCAAATCATCTTGCCACTGGGCAAACATATCGCTAATAGCCAAAAGCCAATCAGTTGTTTCCGCAGAAACAGGTGGCTCTGTTTGGCGTAAGCTCTCAAGTGCATCTTCTACAAATGAAGCCAGTTTGAACATCGGGGTGATTTTTAAGTAGCCAGAAGCTGATTTTATATTGTGAAAGACACGAAAAAGTTCATCAACAGCTCGTCTATACATCGCTTCATTATGTGAGAGGTCCATAATCATAATTTCCATGCTCTCAACCATAATGGCAAAGTGGTCTAAAAACTCATCAACTATTTCAAAATCAAAGTCTGCTTCTAAATCGCTTCTTATGCCCATAAAATAATTCTCCAATATTGCTACAATTATAGCAATTTTTAGTTAAAATACTACTATGAATAAAAAACTGACAATTTCGACAATAAAAAAGCGTAAAGGGCAAGAGCCTTTAGTCATGATTACAGCATACGATGCACTCTTTGCAAGACTGCTTGAGCCGAGTGCCGACATGATTTTAGTTGGTGACAGTCTCAACATGAGTTTTGCTGGCAAAAGCGATACTGTGAGTGCAACTTTAGAACAGATGATTTACCACACAAATGCCGTCTGTAGAGGTGCACAAAACAGCTTTGTGATTACAGATATGCCATTTGGAACCTATACAAGTAAAGAGTTAGCCCTCCAAAACGCAACACAAGTCTTTCAACAAACGCAGGCAGATTGTGTCAAAATTGAAGGAGGAGCAGAGAAAGCTTCTATTGTTGCACACCTTACAAATAACGGTATTGCTGTTTGTGGGCATATTGGTTTACTCCCTCAATCTGTACGTAGTGAAGGCGGTTACAAGGTCAAAGGAAAAACCAAAGAGGAAGAGTCACAACTCATCAAAGATGCGAAAGCCATAGAAAATGCAGGGGCTTTTTGTATGGTTATAGAGGGTGTCAAAGCAGATGTCGCAAAGAAAGTTGCAGCTTCTGTTGGCATTCCTGTCATCGGTATAGGGGCTGGAAAAGATGTCGATGGGCAGGTACTTGTCTTTTCAGACATGTTAGGACTTTTTGAAGCATTTACACCAAAATTTGTCAAAAAGTATCTTGATGGTGCAAGTCTTGTCAAAGAGGCACTCCAAGAGTATGCCACAGAAGTACAGACAAAAACATTTCCAACACAAGAACATACCTACTAATGAAAAACATTCTAATGAGAAATAGCTAATGGAAAGAATGGTTGAAATTGAAACTTTTGACTCTGAAGAAGCCTCAAGTGAAGTCACACTCAGACCGGATGCCTGGAGTGAATACATCGGGCAAGATCAGATTAAAAAAAATCTTGGTGTTTTTATAGAAGCGAGTAAAAAACGCCAAGAAGCCCTTGATCATGTCCTCTTTTTTGGACCCCCCGGACTTGGAAAAACTACACTCGCTCTCATTATTGCCAATGAGATGCAAGCAAATATCAAGGTCACGGCTGCACCTATGATAGAAAAAAGTGGCGATTTGGCTGCAATTTTGACAAACCTTGAAGAGGGAGATATTCTCTTTATAGATGAAATTCACCGTCTCTCTCCAGCAGTAGAAGAGATTCTGTACTCCTCTATGGAAGATTACCGTATAGATATTATTATAGGGAGTGGTCCTGCAGCACAAACCGTTAAAATCGACCTCCCTCGCTTCACCCTCATAGGGGCAACAACACGAGCCGGTATGCTCTCAAACCCCTTACGTGATCGATTTGGCATGAGTTTTCGTATGCAGTTTTACAATGCTGAAGAACTTGCAAAGATCATTGTGCAAGCATCACATAAACTCGAAAAGGAGATTGTCAAAGAAGCAGCCTTAGAGATTAGTAAACGCAGTCGTGGAACACCACGTATTGCACTGCGTTTATTACGTAGAGTGCGTGATTTTGCCGATGTAGCAGATGAAGCACAGATAAACCATGCAACAACAAAATATGCCCTTGATGAACTTGGAATTAATTCGCATGGTTTTGATGAGATGGATTTGCGTTTGCTGAAACTCCTTGCACATGCAAAAGGACGTGCAATGGGTCTGAGTTCTATTGCAGCTTCACTCAGTGAAGATGAGGGAACAGTTGAAGATGTACTTGAACCCTATCTCATCGCCAATGGCTACCTAGAGCGGACAGCCAAGGGAAGAAAAGCCACACCAAAGACATATGATGCTTTGAGTTTAAACTATATCAACGAGGATGGAACACTTTTTTAATGAAACCACAATACTTTACAGCCATACTCTTTGCAACTGCCTTATACTGGATGTATCTGCTTTATGCACCTTTTCTCTTACTCATCACTATTGCCTCGCTTCTTGCCATTTCTACTGCAAACATTCAAGATTATTTTGAAAAAGTTTTCAAAAACAAGCTCTTTGCCGCATCACTCTCAAGCCTGCTCTTAGCTATACTCTTTTTTGCTCCTTTGGGCTATTTTTTAGCTACTTTAACCATCAAACTCAACTCAGTAGAACCTGAAGTCTTACAAAAAATACAACTCTATATAAAATCAACCATAGCAAACCCTCCTGAGTATCTTCTCTTTTTAAAGCCTTATTTAAATGATGCAATGCAAGAGTTCGATACAAAACTTTTAACCTCAAGTGCCTTAAGCAGTGCTGCAAAAGTAGGTGCTTTTAGTGCAGGATTTTTAAAGAATGCTTTTCTTATCATCATCTTTTATTTCTTTGCACAGTACAATGGCTCTGCAATTATTGCGTTTATCAAACGCATTGTACAAATGTCTGTTGATGAAAGTACCTTAATGGTCAAAGAACTCTCTGCTGTTATGGGTGTCGTTTTTTACTCAATCATAGCAACAGCTATGTTTGAGGGTATGCTTTTTGGTTTAGCTATCTCTTACCTTGGGTATAATGGTATTTTATTTGGAGTGATGTATGGTTTTGCTTCTTTAATTCCCGTTATTGGTGGCATCATTATGTGGCTTCCATTTATGCTTTATGAGCTCTCATTTGGCAACACACATGCAGCAATTTTTATTGCACTCTACTCTATTGTCGTTATCTCAATCGTTGCTGATACCTTTATAAAACCACTTATCATCAAAGAGATTAATAACAGAGTTTTACATAACAACCAAACGCAGATGAACGAGCTTGTCATCTTTTTTGCCATCATTGCAGGGCTTACAACCTTTGGTTTTTGGGGCATGATTTTAGGTCCAGCCATCACTGCATTTTTCTTAACTATTTTAAAACTCTTTGAAGATAGAAGCAAAGAGTTTGAAATCAGAAATATTAACTAATCCTGATAAATCTCAGGCTTATCATTTTTCCATCGTCTATGGAGCCAAAACCAAAATTTTGGCTCTTTGCTTATAAGAGCTGTCAGCCAATCGGCTTGGAGCTGTGTTGCTTTTTGTAAATCGGCCGCTTCATCCTCTGTTTTTTCCACAGGAATTTCATCAAAAAGCATTAAAGTATAATGCTCCTCATCATCTGTCCTGATAGAGACAGGAATAATCGCTGCATTAAATTTTCTTGCAAGATAGGCAGGGGTGATTACTTGACGGATGGGTTTTCCCATAAAGTTTACAATCGTCCCCTCTCTTTCATTAATGTTAGTATCTATCAATAAGCCAGAAGCCTTGCCGGCTTTGATGAGTTGAATCAGCGGTTTGACAACCTTTGCTTTTTCTAAATTTGTATTGCCAAAGCGAGCACGGGCTTGAAGCACCCATTGCTCATACTCTCTGTTTTTCATTTTTTTATAGACTGCACCGAGTGGTTCTATCAGTGCCCCAATAGCCGCACCACCAAGTTCCCAAGAGGAGTAGTGTGTTGTAACATAAATAACTGCCCTTCCCTCTTTATGCACTTTCTCTACTGCTTCTCTGTTTTGAATTGTGATTTTTTTCTCTAAATCTTCTTGACTCATATGGCGAAGCTCCATTAAGTGTAAAAAATTAAACAAAAGATTTTTAAAACTATATTTTGTAATCGCTTCTATCTCAGTATCACTCATTGTTCCATCAAACGCATAGTTGAGATTTTGCCGTACTATTTTTCTATATTTTGGAGCTAAAAGGTAGGCTATTTTTGCAAGGAAAGCAAAAAACATTTTTCTCAAACTTTTTGGAAGAAGCATTAAAAGCGACTCCAAAAGAAGCAGTATTTTATATCCCATATAACAGTTCCTTTACTCTACTTATAATCTTTTTTGGTGGTATTTCAGAGATGGAGAAATCATTTTTATTGATTTTTAAAATATCAACTACTGAGGGAGAATGCAGGGCAACATTTTTACTTGTTTCAAAAATCATCCGCTCATTTGTAGGGCCAAAGAGTGTAATAGAAGCAATATTTTGTGCCCAAGCCAAATGTGTAGGTCCCGTGTCATTGCCTATCACTAAATCCATATGTGCGATAAAAGAAGCAAGTGCTTGTAAATCAAGTTTTGGAGCAAGCGTTGCGTTTGTGCACTCCTGTGTAAGCCATAAAGCGACATCTTTTTCTTGTGCATTACCCCAAATAATGTAAAACTGTGCTTCCAACGCTTGACACACTTCTGCTAAAAGCTCCTTTGGATAAATCTTTGACTCCCAAGAAGCGCCAATCACCAAAGCAATATTTTTCTGCTGCTTTGGCAATACAAAATCTTCTTTTACAGGGAAAACTGCCTCTTTTTGCAAAAGCATGGCATCGCTCACACGAAAGCCTAAGGCATCACCCACTACAAAACAGTTGCGTTTGATAACACTTGTTTCATAA
>JALWON010000311.1 GCA_027083475.1 Sulfurimonas sp. | reverse complement strand
TTTTACCAACTGTGTGGTCAAAATGATAACAGTTCATCTCACTCTCTTTGGTCCACTTTTTCTCTTGGATGGTATCATCAAAAATTAGACATGCCTCTTCACTCTCTACTTCTCTTACAGTTGGTTTTACCTCTTTCCATAGGTCTTTTGAGTCAAACTCATTTTTTAGTAAAAATCTTGTTATCTGGTCATGGCTAACTTCGTTATCCATCATATCTGATAGGCCTGTTGCTGTTGTATAGCCGTTACTGCTGATTAGGTAATCTGTGTAGAGTTCTAGGTAATCTGTTTTCATGGTGTATTTTATCAAGTTCCTTTTTAAAAGTCCGTAAGGTCAGTTACTTAATTACATTAAAAGTAATACACTATTTAGATAATAAATTTAAGGAAAATAATAAATCGAACATATATTGCCGATTTTACTCATTGAAAAAAAGAAGCAAAAAAAGGGACTATACTCCCCATTTACTTGAGAAAAGAGATATTTAAGAGTAGTAACAGCCACCTTTGTCTTACAGTCAGGCTCCTAAGGTCGCCCGTTCGGGATACCTGACTTAACCCTCTAAAAAATAGGCATTCCTATCTTGTCATGGGTTAAGTCAGGTGCGTTTCGTACACACGCAATATAGATAAGTGACAACAACTTATCTAAACAAGATTACAAGGGCGGTAAACCGATACCCCCAACCTACCCAGCTTCCGAAGCTGTTTGGTATAGTAGGACTTGCGACTTTCTACTCACACCTTGAGGCAGTAAGGGCAACCCCTACCAACCAGTGTTTTCAATGCGGCTATATCTCCGTTCAGCGTCCTTCTAGTAGTTGGTCACTACTAAACCTCCTCTTAATGCTTTTAAAGGCATTACGAACGAATTGTCTTAGTCATTTGTGGCTCTTCCCTTTTTTCCGTTGCTGGGCTTCCGCAACTTGCTCAATTTGGTTTAGCTAATTGGCTTTAGCTTCTAGTTTAGAGATTGTAACGATAAGGTTTTTAAGAGTTTTGGATTGAATTAAATGAAGGTGTCCGACCAAAGAAGCTACATTTAAAACTATGTTCTTAGACGAGGCTTCCAAGGAAGCTCATCCGGTTCTTTGGTCGGACTCGTCTAAAAACATAGTGTAATTATATATTATATATTATACAAATGTCAAGAAAAACATATTTCTATAGTAAGTATATATACTTGACATAGTAATATGTTACTTTTATTAACAAGCACAAAGGAATTATAATGATTAAACTAACTGTAAAGGATTATGCAACTAATAACCAACTCTCTACACAAAGAGTATATAAGCTTATAGAACTCGGTAAAATAGAGGTTTATGAACAAAATGGTACTAAGTATATATTAGTGGATGATAATGCTCAATACAAGGAACTTGCAACTAATTTGCAACAAGAAAACAACAATTTAAGACGAGAAATTGATCTCCAAAATGAGTTGATTAAAAGTTTACAATTTAATGCAAGTTTATTTTCAAGATTACTTCCAAATACCGGTATTACCGGTATTTTATCTATTGAAAATGAGTTGCAAAAAAAGAAATCAAAAAAGAAAAAGAAATCAAAGAAAAAGAAAGAAAGAAAATAGAGTATAATACATTATGACAAGAGAAACTATTAAAGAAATTGGCAAACTTTGCTTTGATATTGCAAAAATAATCTTTGCAATTGCCATTTTAACACCATTATTAAAAGATACAAGCATTAATTATTATGCTGTTTTTGGCTCCATGTCTTTTATTGTAGGTGGAATAATTTTAATTAATAAAGGAACTAGAAATGAATGAATTTGGAATAATGAGTCTTATAATGGGAATCACTGCTCTTGCTTTTGCACTATGGGTAAAACCTACAGAAACTCATCATCACCAATGAGTAGCTTAACAATTACATCACTTTTTATACTTGCATTTTCTGTAGGCATAGCTTTATATGAAAATATAACAGATAAAAAAGCACATCACAACCACTAAAAACATGGTTTAAGAATTGAAAAACACTCCGAAACTTAATTAAGTTTCGCCAAAAAAACACTCAATATAGCCACTTTTCTTAAGCCAAATCACCAAAAACGAAGTCATTTAAGCTCCAGAAGCTTAAACCAAGAGTGTTAAACTACTTCGCATAAATCTAAACCCCTAAAAACAGCCTCTTTAAGCTAATAGTCAAGAGAATCTCCATTATGTTAATCAACATCAAACCTTAAACTCAATAACACTCTAAAAGTATGATGTATTTTTATTTCATTATTACTTTCAACAGAAGTAGTGTTATGTCAACCAAAACACTACTTTTCATTAAACGAAATAATATATTTTACCAATAATATTACCTATGTATTCCATAGCTCGGAGTATTATAACTTTGTTCTCTCTTCTTTTTATAGTCTATATTCTCTCTAGCTGTTCTTGTAGTGTCTGCTGATTGCTGTATAACTGATTGAAATCGCTCTTTGAGTTCTGCTCCAAATTCTTTAACTCCCTCGATAAATTGCTTAACTCCGTTGGTAATTCGATCTCTTGCTGTTGTTGTTCTGTTAAGCTCATCAGAGAGTCGTACACTATTTTCTGATTCTTGTGTAATCTCTTTAGCTCTGTTGACAAGCTCTCTTGATTGCTCTGTAACTGTTTCATACTCTCTTGATAGTTCAATACTATTTTGTTCAAGCTCTGCTCGTAGTTCCTTTGATTGTTCTGTAATTGCTTGATGAAGTTTGACTCTTGACTGTCTAACTTCTGTATAAGATTCTCGCTGTGCTTTTGCTCTTGCTCTAATTCTTCTAAGAGTTGCTGTTCTAATGTCATAGTCTATTCCCCTATCTTGATGTATACTGTTTTCTTGTCTTCGCTGTACTCTGGATCTTTGCTCATTATGTATTTTCCGTCCGTGTCGATATATTTCATTGCTTTGGGTACTTTCCAATCTCTTAGATTTTGATTTCTTGGTGTATAATCTGCTATCATTATTCCCACTAATATTCCTATTGTCATTATTGATACCGATGTCCATATCATCGCTTTTAGACTGTATCGCCTCTTGTTCTGATTTTGTATATCTATCATCTTTGAGTTGATACTTTCCTCTATTTTGTTGAGCTTTTTGTTCGTTATACTCGTCAAGTCTTTTGATAGTTTTTTCCAGTTCTCTTGATGTATCTCTTGATTGAAATTCTTTAATTCTTCTGTCTGTTTCTTCGCTGATTGTTTCAAGTTCTTCAATGCTTGTGAATTGTTCATTATATATTCCCCCTTTTAATCTATGTGCTTTTTTACTATCTGGTAACTTGACGCTGATACCCTCTTTATTACTTCTTGTAACATTAATATTGTTTTCTTTGAGTAAAGATATTAAATGTTCTCTGCTTTGTATATCTCTTGATTGCACCAACTCATGCAATGTATTATCTAACTCTTTATAATCTTTCACTAAATTAATATTCTTCTTTTCGCCTTGCAGTGTCTGTGCATTCGCTGGATCCTTTTTACTTGAGAGATTATATTTAATATTGCATATATCTTCAAACATATCTATACGAGCAAAATCTAGCTTATGGAAATATGGATTAAATGCTTTTTGTGTAGTTAATTCTATCTTTGGAATTACAAAGTTAAGCTCTAATCTTCCCTTGTCCGTATGCTCTACCCATAAAATATTATATTGATTTTCATTTAGTCCATGGCAAAGAGTTTTTTCAAAATCTTGCATGATGGTTTCTTTCTGTTCAAGTGTTAATATTTCTCCCTCTTTTAAGTCACGACCTCCGGCAGAGCCGGAGGCTTGTTAATGGGAACCGCTCAAAGCGGATTGATCACCTAAAGGTGACAGCATAACCTTTTTAGAACAATGCTAACTGTTCTACCTTTTGGTCTTCTTTCTCCTGATTTTTGATATATTCTCTAATCATTGCCTCATCTCGTCCTACTGTTGAAACATGATATCCTCGAGCCCAGAAATGTTGACCGGTAAAATTCTTTCGTCTTCCCATGTATGTCCGTGCTATTGATATTGCACTTTTTCCTTTGATGAACCCAACTACTTGTGATACTGCATGTTTTGGTGGTATTGATATTAATATATGCACATGGTCACTCATCAAATGCCCTTCCAATATCTCACACTCTTTTTGCAAAGCCAAATCTCTAAATATTTCTCCAAGATACTT
>JALWON010000310.1 GCA_027083475.1 Sulfurimonas sp. | reverse complement strand
TAAATCATGTGCTTGATGCATGCCTGCAAGTAAATCTCTCGCACCCTCAGCCCAAAAATAGCCATCATTCGTATTAATCATAAATTGATTGTTAAATATAAATGGTGCATAACCCCAAAACTGATAGACCCAAATAAAACGCATTGCTACTGAAAAAGCAAAAGCGATAAGGATATAAAACAATGTAAGTTTTGTTTCTTGTGTGATACTATTTTTCAAAAATAACCTTTTATTTTTATGTTCATTTTAGCCAACTTTCATTAATGCGTCAATTATTGTAGCATCTCATTTACTCGTGCTTCACTCTTCATCTGCACTCGAAACTCTACCCGTCTTGCTTTTTCTTTATCTGTCAATCTAGAAAATGCCATACCATTTGCTCGAAAGTGTTGCTCTAACCACTTTCTGTTTTTTTGTACTACAGCATCCTCTAAACTATAACAGTATGCAAGCACACTATAGGCTCTCTCTTGTGAAAGTTTCATATTTTTAAGGTATCTTTCTTCTTGTGAATGTGCATTTTTCCAAGTGTTTGAGGTATAGCCCTCTACTCGTAATGCTTCTACCTCATCTTTATATGCAGGATTGGTCACGATTTGTAAGTATCTTATAAAAAAGTCATTCAAAATAGCTTTAAATTTACCATTTATATCACTTTGAGAGATAGCAAAAAGTACTTCCTGCGATGCAAAGACAATAGAATTTTCCTTTGTGATAGTCGCATTCCAACTTTTTAAGTCATTTTCAAACTCTGTAAAAAGTGCCTCATTAAGATTTGCTTTTGTATCTCTATACTCTATAGCTATATCTTTTATCTCTTGTTTTTCAGCCTCTACTTTTACCATAAAACTAATCGCAATAAAAAGAAATATCAGCATCAATCCCGACATCATATCGGAGATACTCATCCACTCGTGACTCGATGCTTTACTCATTTTTAAATTTATCTAAAAGGGAAAGAGTTGTTGAGAGAGTCATACCAACAATCGAAGTAAAAAATGCAGTTTTGAGTCCTACTAAAATATCATTCACACTATTTGTAATATCATTTGGGTCAAAAGCTTGCAAGCCTATAAAAATTCCTACAAAAGTTCCAAGAACTCCCATACTTACTATTTGACTTTTCAAATCTTTTTTTGTTTTAAGTTCTAAAAATGTCAAGAATACCATCAAAACTATAAAAGTAATGTTAACAGGGTCTAAAAGAACATCTTGTAAAGAACTCAAACTTGATTGCTTTGACTTTTTAGACATTGAACAAATACCAAGAGCGAGTTCTCCTCTATTGCTAGAGATGATTTTTTTGCTAATACCTTCAATCCGAGCCAATTCATTCACATCGTGAAAGCACCCATTTATCTCTCGATAGCTGACTATTTTTTGTGCTTTAGCCTTCCCTACACCATTGAGTTCCAAAAATTCACTCGCTGTGGCACTGTTAATATTGACAACTGCAAAAAGAGAAGACATACTCAGAAGCCATAAGAGAATAAATTTTAAAATAAAGTCTCCTTTTTTATGCTTGTATCTTTTCATAAAAATAATTTGTAGCCTCTACAAAACCATCAACACTCCCACAATCAAAACGTTTCCCATCAAACTTATAAGCCACAACTTTTCCAATCTTTGCCATCTCTAACAAAGCATCGGTAATTTGAATCTCTCCGCCTTTTCCTGGTTGAGTATCCCTAAGGACTTCAAAAATATCTGGTGTCAAGATATAACGACCAATAATTGCTAGATTACTTGGTGCATCCTGAGGCTCTGGTTTTTCAACCATATCATTAACCCGAACAAGAGCTCCTGCTTTATAACTCTCATCTTTAATGACATCACCTGATATCACACCATACTTTTTACTCTCTTCTTTTGGAATCTCTTCAACAGCTACGACACAGCATTTGTACTTTTCATAGATATTTACCATCTGTGTAAGTACCCCTTCTCTCTCACAATCACACAAATCATCTGCCAGCACAACCCCAAAAGGCTCATTCCCTATGAGTGTTTCTCCTGTCAAAATGGCATGTCCTAAACCTTTCATCTCCACTTGTCGTGTATAAGAGAAAGTACAAGCATTAATCACACTGCGAATTTCTGTGAGATAATTTTCTTTAGAGGTCCCTTTAATCTGGTGTTCAAGCTCATAAGAGATATCAAAATGATCTTCAATAGAGCGCTTGCCTCGACCTGTCACAATTGCCATAGTCTCCAAACCAGCTTCAATAGCCTCTTCAACACCATACTGCAAAAGTGGTTTTGTAAGCACGGGAAGCATTTCCTTAGGAATTGCTTTTGTAGCAGGTAAGAAGCGCGTTCCATACCCTGCTGCAGGAAAAAGACATTTTTTTAATTTATTCAAGTTTGGCCTTTAATTTTTTATAATTATAGTTCACATATACTTGCAAGCGACTTATAAAATTTGTTTTTTATTGCTCAAGCCTTGAAAATAGTTTGAAAGATTAATGAGTGCAAAAGTAACGAAAGATATCATCAACCCTGGAAAAAAGCTTACCCACCAAGCTATCTCTACCACATCTTTTCCCGAACTCATAATACTTCCCCAACTCATCTGCGGTGCGACAATACCTAAACCTAAAAAACTTAATCCAGATTCTGCGAGAATTGCTCCCCCGACCCCAAAAGTAAAACTCACAAAATAAATCGGAGCGAGTAATGGGGCATAATACTTTAGAAGAATTTTACTTCTACTCACTTTTGCAATCTTCAAAATTTTTACAAAAGCTTGTGAAGATATTTTAAAACTTTCTGAGCGAACAAGCCGTGCGGTTGTCATCCATCCGGTAAGAGAGATAATAAAAATCAGCACCCACACCGAAGCATTCACATAACTCACCAAGGCTAAAAGCAAAAAAAATGTTGGAAAAGTCAAAAACAAATCAACAACGACTACAAATGTTTTATCTACAAACGAGCGCATATACCCAGCTATTGAACCAAAGATAAAACCAATAAAAGAAGCAATAAAAGCACTCCCAATCCCAATAGTGAGTGAAACTTTTCCTCCTTCTATAAGACGAGCCAACATATCTCTTCCTAATCTATCTGTACCGAAAATGTGAGAGAGAGAAGGGGCTAAAAGTATAGAATTTTTATCTAAGGCATAGGGACTCAGTGTATAAAAAAAATCTCCAAAATAAGAAAATACAAAAATAAAAAAGAGAAGAAAAATACTAAATTTTGGCATTGAAAGTTATTGTTTAATACCAAGCAGCGTTTGCATCATCTGATCAATTGTTGAAATCACTTTTGCAGAAGCACTGTAAGAAGTTTGGTATTTTATAAGATTCGTCATCTCCTCATCAATATTTACTTTTGAAGTCGAAAAGTATTCTAACTGTGTTGCATTAAACTGTGTTGAAACAGTTTCATTTTTTAAAATAGCTGCATTGGTATTTGTACCAACATACGTTGCTGTGATGTCAAACATACCATAACTTGTTGTGTTGTATGTTTGTGAACCAACTTTATAATCATAATTTTCAAATTGCTGTTGAATCATACTCAATGCCACTCTATTGTCACCTGTTGTACTTGAAAATCCGGCACTCATCTTCGTAGGGTTATCATGTATCGCCTGATGGAGTTGCATATCTTGTGCCCCTGTTCCATCAAAATATCTCCCTAAACCTAGTGCACCTGCAAAATTACTCCCTGAAGCATAAGAAGCATCTTTTAGTTTATCAGCAATTGCGAAAGTGTAACCAGAAGCTTTAGCTGCTGCATTTATACCTAAACTTAATCTATACTCACCTGTTCCAGGAGCTAGTTGGTAATTAAAT
This sequence comes from Sulfurimonas sp., assembly GCA_027083475.1. GTDB lineage: Bacteria > Campylobacterota > Campylobacteria > Campylobacterales > Sulfurimonadaceae > Sulfurimonas. Next base: position 397 of record JALWON010000310.1, on the reverse strand, counting down.
TCTGTTAAAAAACTATTTACATCATTTGTCGCACTTCCATCTCCATTATCATCAACTTGTGCTTTGAGTTGATGTTCTATAGAATTAACATTCGTTCCTGTTGGATCACTCATAGTTGTACCAGCATCAATATTGATAGTTCTTCTACTTACTTCTTTACCATTAATATCATATATTACAACATCAAAAGCACCTGCCTTAATATCTGTACCGGAAGAGACTAAAGATCTTGCTGATAAATCAATTTTTGTATTATTTGAGGTCATTTGCGTTGTAGCACTTGAAGCATATAAATTATTTGTAGATTCTATCAAACCTTTCGCAAAGGCATCAAGCTGTGAACTAACAGTTTGTACCACTCCATCTAATGGAACCCCACTTGTTGTATCTAACACCC
>JALWON010000309.1 GCA_027083475.1 Sulfurimonas sp. | reverse complement strand
CATCAAACTCCTTCGCCAACCATTTCACCATATAATCAGTTGCTCTCCCACCAACAGGTGCTGCGGTAACACTTATTTTAAGTTGATTGCCTTTTGGCTTTCCTACTACATCTTTTTTTGCACTTGGAGTACCCAAAATATTAAGCACTAAAACATCTCCATCCCATGCATAAAATGAGTGCATATTTCTAGGATGAAAAGAGACTACTTCTGCTTGCTCTGCTACTCCATTTATATCTATTTTAGATTTTCTTTTTTTTGCCATTACCACTACCTATCCTATGGATTTCAGATACGAAATTGTACTAGGAAGCAACAGTGAAACCAGTGCAACAGCAAACAACACAAGTGCAATAAGTTCACTCGTATAAACAACTTTTTCTTTCTCCTCTCCCTCATACTTCATCGATTGATAAATCGCCACAAAACGGTAAAATATAATCGAAAGTAAGACAAGTAAAAAGAGGATAGCTCCTATCATTGCTAAAATATGGTTTCCCTGTTTTGCTGTACTTATCATCGCTCCAAAACCGTAAAGTTCACTAAAAAACATTGGACTTGGAGGTAAAGAGATAATGGCAAGTAAAAAGAGCGAAACCAAAAACCAAAAGAGTGTTCCCTTTTTCCCCTTGTAGCCACGCAGGGCGCCTGCAATTCTATACTTTCCTTGCGATTCTAAAACTCCTGTAGAAAGAAAGAGCGCTGGTTTTAAAAATGCATGCGCTCCAAAATGTAAAAGTGCAGCAAAAGGCGCCCCACTTACCCAAAACATTACAATCAATGCCATATGTTCCACTCCTGAAAGCGAGAACAAACGCATAAAATCTTTCGCTCTAAAAATGAGAAAAGAGACAATAAAAATAGTCAGTAAAGTATAAACAAAAACAAAAATAAAGAGATGGTCATAGTTGATTTTCATAGCAATTTGCGAAAATCGAAAAAATCCTACAATAATAGCAGACTCTAAAATACCACTAAAAAGTGCTGCAACAGGGTAAAAAGAGGCTCTCTCTATGTTTGCAAGCCATAAGTTCATAGGGAAAAATCCCATTTTTACAAACATTCCTATCGTGGTTATCGCAAAACCCATCTCAAAAAGAAAAGGTGAAGGAATCTCTTTTGCATGCGCTACAAGCAGATTAAACGCCATCGCATCTTCCCCTAAAATCGGCTTCGCACTTGCATACATTAAAATAATTCCAAATAAAATCAAAGAAACAGCAATCGCTCCTACAATCATATAGTTCCAAGCCTCTTTATGTGCGGCTGGAGTGTAATTTGTTTTAATCATATAGACTGTTGAGAGAGTAGCAAGCTCAAGTCCTATCCAGTAAATTCCCATATTATTTGAGAGGATTGAAAAAATAAGCCCTATCCAAAACAGTGCAAAAAATCTATAAAATTTTCTGTAAGCATTGGGAGAGACTTTCACATGTTTATCAAGCGTTAAAAGGGCTAAAGTAACCCCTATGCCAACGATAGAAGAGAGTAAAAGTACATATGTATTTAACTTATCAGCAACTAAATAACTTGCTAAAATGTTGTAAGGTTTCGGCAGTACAAAAAGTTCAAGAATAGGCAATAAAATAACAAAAGATGTAAATGCAAGCAGATATTTTGAGCGTCTGTTTTTTGAAAAACTAAGCACAAACATAATAAATGCTGGAGCGAGTAAGAGAATGAGCATCATACTTTAAGTTCCTCCTTATGAAAAAGTAAGTTAATCACCACAATCGCCATCAACAAATCAAAAAAGATGCCGAGTTCTACAAGCATTGGCATTCCATTTGTGGCAGTAATTCCAAGTAAAAAAAGAGAATTTTCCATACTTAAAAACCCTACAATCTTTGGTGCTACATTATGATGTTCCATCATTAGTAACAGTGAAAGGAACAAAGAGGAGATACTTATAGCCACATAATTTGCATTCGTATGAATCATATTGACAATAGGTTCTGAGAGATAGAAGGTAAAAACCAAGATAGCAGGCACAAGCATGATGGCATACTGCACTTTTATCTCAGGAGTAATTTGACGCACAAAATGAAACTTTTGTGAAAGGTTTTTGAGTATGTAAGGAATCCCTATTGCTTTTACCACAATGGTAATAATCCCCGTAATAATCATAGCATTATCATCGATACTTTTTCCTATACTCAAGGCTAAAACACCCAACATGAGCGAGTTAAAAGCATACCAAAAAAGGAGTCTATAGAGTCGTGTGGTAAAAAGAGCGACAATGAGTGTTGCTAAAAAAAGTCCTATATAAAAGTCTATCATTTTAAGCTCCTAAGACATAAAAAGTGATTAAAGATAAAAATGCAAAAACAATAGCAATACCTAAAAGATTTGGTATCTTAAACAGACGCAACTTTGCAATATTTACCTCTATCAATACCACGACAGAAGCAATGAAAAAGAGTTTTATAAAGAAAATCAACATAGCAAGGGGCGCACTATACTCTAAGCCATAGGGTAGAAACAAAGAGGCAAAGAGGGAAGCAAAAATAACAAATTTTACCGAAGATGCTGTCTCAATAATGGCTAAATAAACACCACTCAAATCAAGTATCATTGCCTCATGCACCATAGTAAGCTCTAAGTGTGTTTCAGGATTATCCACTGGAATACGGCCATTTTCTGCTAAAAGCAAGATAAAAAAGCTAATCCCCGCAAAAAGATAACTTGCCATATGCTCTTTTGGAAAATGTGCTGCAAGATTGACTCCGGCTTGCCCTACTCCTAAATCTCCTGCCATCAGCGAAACAGAAAAAACAGTCAGTACCATGGCAGGTTCAACAAGTGCAGAGATAAAAGCTTCTCGTGAGCTTCCCATACCACCAAAAGCACTCCCGCTATCAAGCCCTAAAAGCATCAGAAAAAAAGTTGAAAGAGAGATAAGCCCCGTAATGGTAAAAGCATCCACAAAACTCACATAGTAACTTCCCTTGACAAGAGGCGGTAAAAAGAACATCACGACAAGTAAAGGAGAGAGGACTAAAAAAGGTGCATAATGCGTTATCGCACTGCTCTCCTCTGAGAGTATTGTCTCTTTTTTCAAAAGTTTAGAAAAATTTCTATACCCTTGAAAAATGGAGATGGGTTGTTTTAAGAGTAAAAACATCTTCATCCCCTTCATGTAGGAGAGGAGTAAAGGAGCCACAAGGAACAAAAGTAAAATACTCAAAAAGTAAACTATCATTTTTTCTCTCCAATTATTAAAATTTTAACAGAAATCATTAACACAAAAAACTCCAAAACAAAAGTAGCCCATGAAAATTCATGGGAAAAGATTCGATAACTAAACAACACACCGAGCATGATGTTAAAAATCATCGCACTATATCTTGTCTGTTCAAAATGAGCCAAACGATAGACCCAATAACTCACAAATTGGACAAATTTTGCAACACTCATATAAAGACTTTTTTCAAAAAGCGGCTTGACATGCACAGCATAAGAAGAGGTGCTAAATTTGCTTTCATGCCCTGCGAGTGTCTGCTTCTCAAAATGTTCTTCTGGTTTATAGAGCCACTCAAAAAGCCGACGAATTGGCCCTGCAAACCCTGTGGCACTATACTGTGTTTTTGCTGCTGTTTTATACCCACATGCCCATGTATGACACACTCTTGATTTAACATGAAAGAGTTTATAGGCAAGCATCATCACAGCTGTCACACTCACTAATGTAAGGAGTAAGATAAGTGGAGAAACCACTCCTCCATGTATGCCTACAGAGTGCATATGCCAAAACCCTTCAGGAAAAACACTCTTAGAGATAGCAGGAAAATGAAAACTTACTAAGACCTTATCAAAATAGCCGATATACCACGGGGTAAAGAGCATCAAAGAGAGTACCACAAGACTCATCAATGCCATGCCACTTTGCATTAAAAAATTGACTTCTGTGGCATGTTTGGCATTTTTACTTCGATGCAATCCCAAAAAGCTAATACCGTAGGCTTTGACAAAACAAGCAATCGCTAACCCTCCAGTCATGGCAAGGGCAAAAATAGCAAAAGGAATCGCAAGTTTGAGTGCTGTCACTTCAATATGCGAAGAGCTGAGCATGGACTGAAATATCATCCATTCACTTAAAAAACCATTACTTGGTGGCAGTGCTGAGATAGAAATGGCGGCAAGTAAAAAAGTAAAGGCTGTCACGGGCATCTTTTTAAGAAGTCCACCATACTTTTCCAT
>JALWON010000308.1 GCA_027083475.1 Sulfurimonas sp. | reverse complement strand
AGAAATGAAATATACTTGGATGGATTTAAATGTTTTAGATTCGTTTGATGACTTTTACAAGCACATACAAAATATGCTTAATTTCTTCGGTTCAAAATATGACATTAATTTTGGCTAGGCACTTATCTTTTTGCCAAGGAGTGCTTCTAGTGCACGAACAATTGCTTGTAACTTCGGATCTAAACCTGTAGTATCATCAACATTTAAGTCATTGAGACCCACTGATTTTTGTAATCTATCTCTATTTTGTAAACGAGAAGGAGCATCCTCAGGTCTATTCCACTGTTGTAAATGCTCTTCTTCTTGAATTTCATGTTGCTTCTGATGTGAAGATGCCAATGTGACATTTGAATCTGCTATTTTCATCATCTCCCCCTCTCACGAGTTGTATGGAGTTATATCGGCGTTTTTACAATTTCTTCTATAGTCTCACCTGTCATTGCTTCGATTTTTTCTCTTTGCTGAGACATTTCTAGGCGAATTGTGTCCATAACAGGCGGGAGAATGTCATCATCTTTAAACCATTTGACCTCGTCTATATGCCCTCCATAATCTTGACCAAACTCTTCGATTTTTTTCTCAAGGTCTTCTATACTCAAACACGATTCAAGCCGCCCATCTAGCGTATCTTTAAGCTCTATATACCATCCATCACCATCATCCATTTTAATGGTTGCTTCAAATACAACTGCCATTATTTATCTTTTGTAGCGTCAAATTGTTTGGCAAAGCCATATAAGTCTTTTTTCTTTAAGTCACCGTTATAAACAATGTCTTTCACATCTATATCTTCATTGAGCATCTTAGGCACAACATTAGCACCACTAATGACTTCCATATGCTCATCAAGTTCATCAGCACTATATGCCATCTGCATATCAGCAGCTATAACATGGGGTATCGCTTCAACAACACGCAACTTCTCTAACTCCTCAGTAACACCCTCACCCTCAATAGTGATAATAATACGCCCTTTTTCATCATGTAAATGATAATCACACACATCACAATCTTTGAGTGCTTGGACAACTTCCTCTAAATATTTTGGTACTGTTTGCACTACTATGCTTGATACATTCATTTTTTCTTTCCTTTTCTCAATTTTATTCGTAAATTACTTTTCTTATAGCTTCACCGTTCTCCTTGCGAATCGTGTCATATAACTTTTGATATTTCAACTTTTCTTCTGAAGATATCGGCGACCTAATGGACTTATAGCCTAAAAGTCTTCCTTTTTTATACACACACGAAATGTTGGCATTAACCCAGTAAAACCCTTTATCTTTTCGCATATTTTTAACAATACCGCTCCACTTTCCTTTATGCTTTAAATCGTACCATAAATCTTTAAAAACAGATTTTGGCATATCAGGATGTCTGACAATATTATGACTTTGCCCTATGATTTCTTCTTCATCATAACCACTTATATCACAAAAAATGTCATTAGCAAAGGTAATAACACCACTCAAATCCGTTCGCGAGATAATCAATGCATCACTTGGAACCTGGGTTTCTATAAAAAATTCACTTTCATTATATTGCATATTGACTCCTAAGGTATTGTATATAAATTTATCACATTTTTTGCTGATGCTACTAAAAAAGTATCTTCATCTATAAAAAGTATTTTTGAAAGTGGCGATTTGTTGCCACTAAATTCGGCTATGGTTTCTTTTGTTTGTGTATTAAAAAGGGTAATATTATTGTGCACATCACTTGAGTAAGCTACCCGCTTGCCACTTGGTGAGAGTCCAACACTATAAATAAAAAATGAAGACTTCTTATAATAGACAGTCGCATGTTTCGTGTCATAAATAACAACTCTTCTATCTTTTCCCGCTGTAGCAATGATGCCTTTTTTAAAATCAACACCAAAAACATCATCAAGATTTTTGCCTGTAAAACTTTTGAGATGTTTACCATCTTGTGTACGTAACAGTTGTAAATCACCACTCTCATCAGCAAGCACAAGTTTTGATTTATCTTCACTTAAAACAAAATCTGAAAACTTTGATGCTGAAGCATCAACTCTATAGTTTTGTCTATGCTTCTTGATGTCATAAGAGATAATTTCATCACTTAAAAGTGCTAAAAGGAGTGTATGTGCATCTATAAATTTCGCTTTTGTTATCGCTAAATGATTTGCATCTTTGATAAGTGTAGAGAGTTTTCCATTTTCATAAATACTTACCCTACTATACCCTTTGAGACCTTCAGAGAGAAGCATGACTTTTTCCTGTATCACATCTACAGAAAAGATAGTTGTGTCGATGGGTTCTCCCATAAAATCAACAATTTTATCTAAAGAGATACTACTTATTTTTTGCTGGCTTTTGAGATCAAATATATCTACACAACTCGCATCTGTTGCTGCATAGAGTTTGTTTTTATAGGTGAGTATATCATGCACACCGCCACTTGCGATAAAATGTGCTTTTGGAAAATGAAACTCTTGTGCCAAAAGAGCACTCATAAGCATCACAAACAAAAAAACTGTTTTCATCATGCCACCTCAACTTGAATCGCTTGCACAGGACACCGACTGATACAAAATCCGCATGCTGTACAGTTATCGTTTATGCTTGGCATAAACATTGCCTTAAAATCTATAGCATTCTCTAAACAAGGGTCTTTACAAGAAAAGCACATTACCCCTTCCCAGCTTACACACTCCTCTGTATGAATGGTAACAGTTGCATTGATTTGCTTTTTATTTTCAAGTGTTAACACACCAAAGTCACAAGCTAGGGCACAATCATCACAATAAGTACAGCCATTTTTGGAAAAATCCAAATAAGGTGTCGCATCTTGTGCTATTTTAATAATTTCTACTTCACAAACAGTGGCACATTTTGCATCACATGCAGGACACTCTTTGTGAAAAAGAGATGCATCATTATTGTATGGGGGTCTTATCTGTTGCTCTGGCTTCTCTTGTGCTGCTTTTTTAACAGAAGAAGCCAGAGAACTAAAAAGTTCTCTTCTCTTCATATCTAATGTTTTTTAAACACTGATTCACCAGCTTCTGAATTTTTATTTGCAATATCATCCTGCGTTACACTGGAATCTTTTCCGACAGTATCTAAAGATTTATCAACCTGTTCATCCCAATGCGATCGAAAAGCACCATCGTCACTTAAGTATTGTGGTTGAAATTTATTTTCTGTAATCAGCTTTACATTGGTCGCTTGTGGAGCATGGCACTGCACACAGTTAAATCTCCCCTCATACAGTTTTGTTGTCTTTTTCACACTTATCTGATTTTTTAAATTATCTACACCTTTGACAAGCTTATTGTTAACAATTTTGTTCACAGGTCGCATATTTAAAAAGTGTGATTTTGGAATTGGTGTTGCACCCACCATCTCTGCAACTTCAGGTCTGTGACACTGTAAACATTGGTTATTGTCTTTTGTAATCACGAGCATCCCTTCTGTATCATGAGGAATCATTGGCGGTGCATCTTGATATGCCCTTTGGATTTTGTTACTTGTTCCAGGGGCTGCTTTACTATATTGTACTTCTGGTACTTCTACTTTTTTTCCCTCTGCATACAAAGATGATTTTCTATACCCTAACTCATTTTCATCAATAACATGCAGACCATTATAATCTTCTGTATTTGCTTGTGGAGCCACTGTTGGTGCCACAGAAGCGCTTGGAGTCTCCCCACAGCCAACAAGAAGCAGTGTTGCACTCACAAAGCCAATACTTATTTTACTCATTATTTTCATAACTTATCTCCTATTTTTTTCTGCTAATTCTCGTAATGAAAAGCCTAATGCATCATCATCACATACATCTATACAACGTGCACAATTTGTACATGCACCATCATTCACTGACATACTCTCTTTACCAATCATATGTAAAACCTGGTGTTCAGGGCAGACAACTTTACATTTCATACATAAAGTACAATTTCCCTCTTCATGAAAAACACGAATTACACTAAATCTGCCAAGCAATGCATAAAATCCACCTAAAGGACAAATATGCCCACACCAGCCATCTTTTAAAACAAAAAGGTCAAACAAAAAGATAATCACAGCACTCGCCCATCCAAAACCTAAACCAAAAACAATCCCTCGATGGATCATTGAGATAGGTGAGACAAACTCAAATGCAGCCATTCCCATCACAAAAGAGACAACAAGACTCAGTCCTAAAACCCAGTAGCGAATATTGCGTGAAATTGGCATTTTTGGACCTTGCATACGATTAAATTCAAACTTTCTTCTCAAGTAATTTGCCGTTTCTGTCACCATATTGATAGGACACACCCAAGAACAAAAAGCACGACCACCTACTAAAAAGTAAAAAACAGTAATAGTTGCCGCACCAATAAACAGATCAAGCGAAATCGTTGCTCCGGCTGCGAGCATTTGTAGGACTGCATACGGGTCACTCACCTGTGCAAAGTTAATCACCACAGAAGAACTCAAATTCCCTCGAAGTATCCACCAACCCCACGCATTTGCACCAAAGTACAAAAACAATATACTGAACTGTGTAAAACGGCGTAAAATCAAAAAACGGTTATTACTCCAAAACTGCTTCATTGGTACAAGTCTCCACTATCATTTAAAGAATCAAGTGCACTCTCTTTACTTATTTCTGTTTGTGTGTGTATGGCTTTTGCATCCTTCACACGTTTATCATCCTTTTTATCCCAACCTTTTATATAATGATTTCCTGCTTTTCCCTGCACAACTTCTCTTGGAAAAATTTGTATGGATGCTTTTTCTGTGATACATGCATGCTCACACATCCCACACCCAGTACAAGGATCACTATGAACAACTGGTTTTAAAAAGGCATGCTTTCCGGTTCTTTCATTTTTTTGATACTCTATAGTAATTGCTTCACCCAAAAGAGGGCATGCTCTATAACAAGCATCACACTGTATGCCCCAAAAAGCGACACAACTCTCTTTATCAATGACTGCAATTCCCATATCTGCTTTGTTTATATCAAGCTTGTTCTCACTTAAAACACTCTGTAAATCAAGTGCCCCTGAGGGACAAACAGGGACACAAGGAATATCTGTGCACATATGGCAAGGAGTATCTCGCGGAGTAAAGTACGGTGTTCCTAAAGGCTTATGCACTCCTGGTTTAGCTAGCATGAGTGTATCATAAGGGCATGCTTCCACACAGAGCCCACACTTGATACATGTTTTTAAAAAATCTTCTTCTTTAATCGCTCCGGGAGGACGGAGTAAAAGCTTTTGTGCCTTTGCATCATTAATATATGCACTCCATATAAATCCTCCAAGTGTTGCTATACCAACACCTCTGGCCATATTGAAGATGAATTTTCTTCTATCGCTAATAGGTTCTTTTTTACCTTTGGACATACTTTTACTCAAACTTTCAATCCTTTACTTATGCACTATAAATTTTAACGGCACACTTTTTATAATCTGTTTGTTTTGACATTGGACATGTTGCGTCTAAACATACCTTGTTAATGAAAACACGTTCATCAAACCAAGGGACAAACACAAGCCCACGAGGTGGTCTATTTCTTCCACGTGTCTCAACACGCGCTTTGACACGTCCACGACGAGATTCAACCCATGCAAGTTTCCCTTGTTTGAGTCCTTTTTTCTTTGCATCTTCTGGATGCATATAACACAGTGCTTCAGGAACTGCACGGTAGAGTTCAGGCACACGCATCGTCATCGTTCCTGAGTGCCAGTGTTCTAAAACACGCCCTGTTGCAAGCCATGTATCATACTCTGCATCTGGTTTTTCTGGAGGATCCATGTACGGACGAGCAAATATCTTCGCTTTGTTTGGCAAAGGTTTTTTCTTCTTATTTGTCACGTGTGTCAAATTACCCTGCTTGAGTGCTTTGGCAATTTTTCCATAGAAGGCAAACTCATCATCTGTTCCTTTGGCAGCTTTTGCAGCATAAGGGTCAAAGTTTACATTAAATCTCCATGGTGTTTCTTTCCCATTCACAACTGGCCACTTGAGTCCACGTACTTTATGGTACATATCAAATGGAGCCAAATCATGTCCATGCCCACGACCAAACGCAGCATACTCTTCAAATAAGTACTTATGAATAAAGAAACCATATCCTTTAAATACTTTTCCATCTGAACCAACAACATTTCTACTGTCACCATAACACTCAGAGTTATCATACCCTTTTTGGATAGGATCTTCTTGATCAAGCTTATATGATTTTGCAATTTTATTTGCAAAAAGAATGTCATACATCGTTGTACTTCCTGTATAACCAAGTGCATAAGCTGCTTTTCTTACATCTGGAAGTGCTTTTTTACGTGGACCTGATGGTGCATATTCACCCCATAAATCATCTACAGTAAAACGTTTGGAGAGTTCTACCCACTGCCAAGTATCACTCATCGAATCACCTACTGGAAGTACTTGCTGACGCCAGTGTTGTGTACGGCGTTCTGCGTTTCCGTATGCTCCCCATTTTTCATAAATCATCGCTGTTGGTAAAATAAGGTCAGAGACTTTTGCTGAAATTCCTGGGTATCCATCAGAAGTAACAATAAAGTTATCCATCTCACGAGCCGCTTTAATCCAGTGACTTGCACTTGCAGAATCTTGGTAAGGATTACACACATTTACCCATGCAAACTTAATCAGTCCATCTTCAATACCTCGATGAATAGCCATAATATGCTGTTTTCCAACACCATTAAGTGTTCCCTCTGGAATCATCCATTTTTTCTCAGCAATTTTACGGTGAGCTGGAACCTTCACCATCAAATCAGCTGGTAAGCGGTGTGTAAATGTCCCTACTTCACGAGCCGTTCCACAAGCCGAAGGTTGTCCTGTTAAACTAAATGCACCAGAACCAGGACGCGCTTGTTTATTGAGCATAAAGTGCACATTATACGCTAAAGTATTGTCCCAAGTCCCACGAGTATGTTGGTTCATTCCCATTGTCCAAAAAGAGACAACTTTTCTCTCTTTCTCTATATAAAGATTAGCCAACTCTTGCAGTTTTGCTTTAAAACTCTCTAATGATTCATCAGGATTCCCTTTACAGATTTTTGCAACATAATCAAGTGTGTATGGCTCTAAAGATTTTTTATATTCAGCAAATGAAATTTCCCAGTGTCCTAGTGTCCCCCCAGTATGTTTCATGGTATCGCCAGCTTTATATCCGTAAGGTTTTAAAGCGGGTGCTTCTGTATCAGAGACAATGGTTGTCATCTCTTTGTTCACAATTTCCATCTCTTTAGCACTATATTTTCCTGCCGCACCACTGTCATACTCAGGTTTGAGAGATTTTTCTCCCTTACGTCGCATTCCGTAGCCTATATTGACAGGACCGGCTGCAAAAACAATATGCTTTTTGATAAAATCCCAATCAATAATTTTCTCTTTTGCATCGCGCATGACTATTTCACGTGCAATATAGTTCCACATGGCAAGGTCTGTATTTGGTGTAAAAATAATTTCAGTATCTGCAAGATCTGATGTTCTGTGTGTATAGGTTTGAATACTGATTACTTTTACTTTATCTGGGTTTGAGAGTTTTCTATCGGTCACACGAGACCAGAGAATTGGGTGCATCTCTGCCATATTTGAACCCCATGAAACAACAGTATCGGTCAGCTCAATATCATCATAACATCCCGATGGTTCATCAATACCAAAAGTCTGGTAAAAACCCACAACAGCAGAAGCCATACAGTGACGAGCATTAGGATCAATCGCATTTGAACGGAATCCTGCTTTCATCATCTTTTGAGCCGCATACCCTTCCATAATGGTATATTGTCCTGAGGCAAAAACACCTACTGCTTCAGGTCCACCATGTTTGAGTGCTTTGCGAATATTGAATTCCATTTCATCAAAAGCTCTTTCCCAACTTACAGGAGCAAAATGCCCTTTTTTATCGAATTCACCATGATTATTGACTCTGAGCAGGGGTTTGGTTAAACGATCTGCTCCATACATGATTTTTGCATTAAAATAGCCTTTAATACAATTTAAACCACGATTTACTGGCGCAGCAGGGTCTCCTTTGACGGCAACAATTTTACCATCTTTGGTTGCCATCATAATCCCACAACCCGTACCACAGAAACGACAGGCTGCCTTATCCCATCGCCAGCCATGTTCTGCTTCACTTGCTTTTGCTTCTAAATCAGCCGGTATACTCATACCCATCGCAGCTGCGGCAGATGCCGCTGCTGAGCTTTTGAGAAACTCTCTTCTTGAAAGTGACATATTTACTCCTCTTTATAAATAATAATTTAACAAAACAATACTATCATCATTATAAACTATAATTTTTGATGTAGGTCAAAAAGTAAATTTTATTTTAAGATTTTAATCCTTTGAGTGTTTTAGGGTTACACTGTAAAAGAATTTTATCGAGCTCTTTTTTAAGTGTATGGAGCTTTTTTGTAGAGTTTATGAGCTCTTCTGTGGATTCAATCATAATATCTTCACTATTACTTAAATGTTCTGTCACATCAGAGTGATGAGAGAGTTCGTCAAGTAAATGTTCAAATTCACCGCTAATCTCTTCGAGTTTTCCAGATGCTTGTTCTGATTGAGCAAGTGCTTCATTGGAAAACGCAATGGCAGAGTTAATCTTGTTTGCAAAAGATTGCACAACTTCATCCATCTCAAGTAACTCCTCTTCTGCTTTTTCATGAATAGGCTCTATATGGAGCATATCTGATGAAGCAGCTAAGTGTTTGGAGTACTCCATAAAGGAGTGTGCATTATTTTCTATATGTTTGAGTTGCGCAACAATGTAAAACATAAGTACCAAGAGTAAAAAGGCTGCTGTATATTGAAGATTTTTTATATGATAATTTTTATTTTCATTGCGTATGGTCAATAATGTCACAAGGTTATTAACCTCAACGAGCAACACACTACTCTCTTCATAAATGCTTCTTAGCATCTCTCTTACTTTTTCTTTGTGATTTGGTAAATTCATTGTGACTTTAAAATCATTCACATTTTTTATAAAATCTGCCCATAAAAGTTCTATCCTTCGCATTTGTACAAAGATTTTTGAATTTTTATCTTGTAGTATCTCCTGAATCTCTTCCCTACTTTTAATATACTCATAATTAGAGATAAACTTTTGTATAGAAGAGTCTAAAGATTCATAACTTTTTTCTTTACTCTCGTAAATATAAAAAATATCTTTTGAAATCTTTTGTGTCAGCATTCTTTGTTGTCCAGCGATATTAATTAAAAGAGAATCGTTCACATTTTTGTTATTAAAATAGATAGTCACCATGATAGCGAGCATCATCAGTGAAATAAGGATTAAACCGTATATTTTTATTTTGGTTGATATTTTAAGATTATTTTTAATCATTCACTTACCCCGCTAAAAATTTTCTTTAATGCATCTCTTTGTAAAATGCTAATAGTTGTTGTCTCCACAGCAATAATATTTTGACGGAGGAGTTTTTTCAGTACTCGAGAGAGTGTTGCTGGTTGAATATGCAGCATATTTGCTACTTCTTGTCTTTTTAATTTGTTGAACATTTCTAAATCGTCATAGAGACTATAAGCAACTTTTGCCATGGCATCAAAGACTATTTCTCTGTCTATTATACAATAGAGTTGTTTATTTCTCCGCAAGATTTCATCTAAAAATTGAATAGTTAAAATATGCGTTTGAATAAAATACTCTTGAAATGCACGATAATTAATTTCTAAAACCATACTATCTTTAATAAATTCAACATTAGACAAACATGTGATTTGTGTCTCATTTAATGAAGAAATTTCTGAGATTAAAGTGTTTTCATAGATATAATTCAAAAAAATCTCATTATCCTGTCTATCTACTTTATAGGCTTTTGCCACACCTTCAAGTAAAAAGTACATAGCATCTTTCACTTCCTCTTCATAATAAAGAGTATACCCCTCAGGATATGTCGTGATTTTTGAGATTCCTTGTAAGACATCTACTTCATCTTCACTCAAAATATTAAAAAAATCCAATAATTTAATTTTATCTTTTATACGAATCATTAGTAAAATAATATCAAAATATTTTAAGTTTTTCTTGATTTATGTCAAAATAATTTGAAAATAGAAGTGTTATACTTCTCCTTGATATATTACATAAGGATAGAAAATGAAAAAAATGTTACTTTCAATGGCGGCATTGCCATTAGTTATCGGTGGGTTAAGTGTAAGTGCAAGTGCTGATGGAATAAATGTTTTAGATAACATTAAGGTAAAAGGTGAAATTCGTCCTCGTTATGAATCGGCAGATACAAATAGTGCTACAACAAAGAGTGCAAGTGCCTTTACTGTTCGTACAAGAATCGGTGTTGGTGCTGATTTATTTGGTGTTCATGGTTTAAGTACATTTGTAGAAGGAATGTCAGTAAACAATATCTCAGGAAAATACAACAGTACTTCAAACGGACAAACAGGATATGACAAAATTGTTGATCCTCGTCAAGCACGTTTAACACAAGCCTATATTGATTACAAGATTGCTGCGGCAAATACACTCTTACGTGTAGGGCGTCAAGAGGTAAACCTTGATAATCAAAGATTTATAGGTTCTGTCAACTGGAGACAAATGATTCAAACTTTTGATGCAGCAGTTGCTATTAACAGCTCTGTAAAAAATTTAACACTCATTGGTGCCTATGTCTATGGGACAGAGGGAATTAAAGATACACCATCATCTGATTTAGAAAGCTATATTTTACATGCAAATTACAAAGTCAATAATATGCTTACAATTACTGCATATGACTATATATTGGCAACAGAAAAAAATACTGCCCTTTACTATGGTTCTGATACATATGGTGTAGCACTTACAGGAAAACCAACTTTTGCAGGTGCAAAACTCAACTACCGTGTAGAATATGCAAAACAAAAAGATGCTTCTATAGATAATAGTAGAACTCCAGGTGACTTTAATGCTGATGCATACTACTACAACTTAGACTTAGGGGCAAATATCTCTGGTATCTTAGCAGGTGTCAATTATGAATTTTTAAGTGGTACCACAGGAACTGATGGCAAAACTGCTTTTGCTACACCATTTGGGACAAACCATAAGTTTAATGGTTGGGCAGATAAATTTTTAAGTACTCCTTCAGGTGGTTTAAAAGATGCAAATGTGCGTTTAGGCTATAAAGCAAAAGGTTTTGGAAAACTTTTAGCGGTGTATCATACTTTTACAGCGGACAAAGTGATGAGTGCAGGTACTGGGACAAGTGATGATTTAGGTTCTGAATTTGATGCAGTCTATGTCAATAAAATTCCGGGTGTGAAAAACTTAAAAGGTCTTATCAAATATGCAGCTTACTCAAAAGGAAAAGTTGATGGTTATGTAACAGATGTAGACAAAGTTTGGTTTATGCTCGATTATAAATTCTCTACAAAATAGTTTCAAAACAAATTTCATATAAAAAGCAAAGTTTTCCTTCTCCTTGACTTTGCTTTTTTCCTTTCCTACACTATAATACGGCACTTTAAAATCAAGTGAGTTTATGAGCTGGTTAGACTTTTTTCAAACAACACAAACATTACAACATACTTTTGGTCGTGGGATTAATGCAAAAATAGCCCCACAAGAAGAAGCACTTTTTTTAGCATCTTCTTCAAGCTTTGAAAATCAAGAAATTCTCAAAGGCTATGAGCTTTTTTTTGAATCTTTAATGAATTTTACAGATGAAAAATCCAACCAAAATATTGTTTATAAAAGAGTAGATGAGACACTGCAATTTAGCATCTATCAAGGAACTGCCAAGGTTACAGGCACTATCACCAAAGAGCATTTGCATGCAGAAGTAATTCTACTCAAAAAAGCCCTTGCCAATGTTGCACTCAAACGCTATATACTCGAACGTAACTACCAACTCACCTATGCATACTACTTTACAGATGACACCTATGTAAAACTCAAACTCTACCTTGACAACATTACCATGAGTCCGCAAAAAATCTTTTTTCCGCTCAGAGAAATTGCCCTCAATGGGGATTATGACAAAGAACATATCGCAAGTGAATTTTCAAATATTGTCTTAGAGGACATTGCACACATTACAAAACTCGATCCAAAAGAGGTCGCCATAAAGTATGATTTTTTACAGCAATGGATACAAGAAGCCAAAGAGAAAATCACACACCTTCCCTCCAATGACAATGCCTCCATGCAGGCTTTTATCTTCTTACATCTCCTGTTTAAGATTGATTATCTGCTTGTTCCAAAATACACAATTGCACAAGAACTCTCAAAGACAATCTTAGATTATTTTGCACAGGACAATGCAAACATAGAGTTTAAAAATGAAGAGATAAAAGAGTATATAGAGAAACTAGAAAAAATTTCTCTCAAAGAGTTTGCAGCAAATTTTTATAATGCAAACTATACCTTTAATCCAACAGAAAAATCCTCCTATGAAGACATCATTACCTTCATCAACGACTCTTTAAATAAAATCAGATGGTATAAAAACAACAGATACAATCAAATCATCCCAACAATTTATAAATATATTGCGTTTTATACCCTCTATAACTACGGTTTAAATCCTGTACTTCGTGAACTGCTGCATATTTTAGTAGAAGTACAAAATCCTGATTTTTTTGAAAAACTCGCATACAAACCACTCGCCAATCCACAAACACAGACACTCATGAAAAAAGCCATCATTGCAAAGATTGAAACTGTGATTCAGAACTATCAAAATCGTTATAAAGCACTTGAGAACTTCACTCCTGAACTGAATTTTAGCTCCCTTAATGACTTTAACAATAGCTTTTATCTGCAAATTCAAAATCTCAATTTTGAGGAAATCTAATGAATACACAGCTTATTTTAGATGAATACATTGAAAACATTATTCAAATCATGACACCTTATGGAAGTGGAACAGGCTTTGTAATTGGGGATTTAATCATCACAAATTCTCATGTTGTAAGTGGACTCAAAGAGGTTGTCATAAGCTCAAAAATTATCAAAAGAAGCATTGTTTCTGTCATCTATGATGACCCCTTTTATGACCTTGCATTTATTCGCTATACTTTTCAAACACCAAGTAAACCCTTTGTTTTAACAGACAAAATTGTGCAAGATGGTGATAGCACCATTGCCATTGGGCATCCCTATGGGCTCAACTACACAGCGACTGAGGGCATCGTCTCTCGTGCCTCTCGACTCCAAGATGATTTAGAATATATCCAAATTGATGCTGCCATCAACCCTGGAAACAGTGGAGGACCACTCCTCAATGCTGATGGAGAAGTCATCGGGGTCAATACCTTCATCATCCAAAATGCCAACAATCTCGGCTTTTCTTTGCCCTATTTTTATGTCAAAGAAGCAATAGAAAAATTTCAAGCGCAAACATCACAAGCCATCATAAAATGCCCCTCCTGTAAAAATCTCATAGATGAGAAGAGTATCCAAAAAGATTACTGCCCAGAGTGTGGTGTCAAACTAGAAGTCGCAAAGCTCAGAAGAAAAGGGTATAAACCCACAGGAGCAACCAAACTTTTAGAAGAAATTTTAACAGCACTTCATGTCAATGTCACCCTTGCACGCAGAAGTCAATCTTCATGGCGTATTGATGAGGGGAGTGCCCGCATTGAGATTAACTACTATGAAAATGGCATTATTATTGGAGATACAAAACTGTGTGCTATTCCGAGTCAAAACATTGACAAAGTCTATGACTACCTCCTCCAAGAAAATGAAAAATTTTCTTACTTACAATTTTCGATTAATGAAAACAGTATTTATCTCTCTTATCTCATTGTTGATTCATCCTTAACCTACACAGAGGGAAAAACTGCCTTAGAAAGGCTCATACACTACTCCAACAAATATGATGATATTCTCATCAATGAATTTGGAGCTATTAAACAAAAAAAAGATGCAGAGGATTAATATGCCACAATTTTTAAAATTTGAATGTCATTTAGATACATTCGTAAACGACTTACAACAAAAACTACATGCTAATGAAGAGAAAATAACACAACTCTTAACTATAAAAGAAAAAACTTATGCAAATTTTGTAAAACCCCTCGAGATGATGGAGGAGTATGTAGAACACTTTTTCACCCCTCTCTCACACCTCAACGCAGTAAACAACTCAGAAAAAACGCAAGAAGTCTATACGCAATCACTCCCTATTATAACAGAGTACTCTACAAAATTATCCCAAAATTTAGCAATTTACTCCGCATATAAAACTATCTTCGCCAATGAGAGGGAGCACTTATCACTCGAGCAACAAAGAGTCCTCGAGCTCAACATTCAAAACTTTGAACTCAGCGGTGCCCATTTAGAAGAAACGACAAAAGCAAGACTCCAAGCAATCAACATCAAACTGAGTGAACTCTCCAATGATTTTTCTCAAAATCTTTTAAACGCAACAAATGCTTTTGAGTATATTATTGAAAATGCAGCGGATGTGGAAGGTTTGCCATCGAGTGATATACAAGCAGCAGCCTTTGAAGAAGATGGAGTTACAAAGTACAAATTCACCCTGCAAATGCCCTCTTACATTGCTTATATGACCTATGGAAAAAATGAAAAGATACGCGAAACACTCTATAAAGCCTATGTGACTCGTGCCCCAGAAAATGCTTCCATCATAGATGAAATTTTACGCTTGAAACACGAGATGAGCCAACTCTTAGGCTTTGAGAATTTTGCACAATACTCTCTTGCTTCCAAAATGGCAGAAAATGAAACAAGTGTTATCAACTTCTTAGAAGCACTCATCAAAAATTCACAAGCCCAAGCAAAAAATGAGCTCAAAGCACTGCAAGCCATTACAGACAAAGAGATACAAAGTTTTGATAGTGCCTACTACTCTGAAATACTTAAAAAAGCACAATACGATATAGATGAAGAGGAGTATCGTCCCTACTTTGAGCAACAGAGTGTTCTCAATGGTATGTTTGACTTTTTAGAAAAACTTTTTGCTATACACTTTGAAAAAACAGCGGAAATACTTTGGGATAACAAGGCAGCTGCCTATGATGTTTATGTAGAAGAGAAACTCACGGCAAGACTCTACCTTGATTTAGAAGCAAGAGAATCTAAACGCGGGGGTGCATGGATGCACAACTGGCAAGCACACTGCACGGATGAGCAAGGCAAAGAACAACTCGCCTCTGCGTTTGTTGTGTGTAACTTTCCAGCCTCAACAGAGGAGAATCCTTCTCTTTTACGCCATGATGATGTTGTTACACTCTTTCATGAGATGGGGCATGCAATTCATCATCTTTTAAGTCGTGTAAAAGAGAACGAAGTAAGTGGGGTTAATGGTGTTGAGTGGGATGCAGTAGAATTTCCTTCCCAATTTTTAGAAAATTTTGCTTATGAGCCACAAGTACTTAAACTCTTTGCCCATCACTATAAAACAGGTGAAGTCCTTCCAGATAGCATGATTGAAAAGCTTGTTAAAAGTAAAAATTTTCTCTCTGCTATGGGTATGCTTCGTCAGCTTGAATTTTCTATGTTTGACTTTAAACTCCACTCTAAACTCTACCAAGGAGAAGCAGTGCAAGCACTTTTAAATGAGATTAGAAAAAAAACAGCACTCATTCAAACACCAGAGTACAATAAATTTCAAAATGGTTTTGCACATATCTTTGGTGGCGGGTATGCTGCCGGCTATTATAGTTATAAATGGGCAGAAGTTTTGAGTGCCGATGCTTTTTATGCTGTAGTGGATGAGGGCATCTTTCACTCTGAAACTGCAAAAAAGTATAGAGATATTATTTTGAGTCAAGGGGGCTCACAAAGTATGAAACTTCTGTTTGAAGCACTCATGGGAAGAGAAGCAGATGTGAAACAACTCTTGCGTTTAAATGGCATCAAGTAGTGAGATTTTTTGCTCTTTTACTTTTGTTGGGTACCATGGTTTATGG
>JALWON010000307.1 GCA_027083475.1 Sulfurimonas sp. | reverse complement strand
GTACGGCTTGCACGCGGATTGACCTCTATGAGATAGATTTCATTTTGGTAGATTGCATACTGGACATTCATAAGCCCAACTACACCCAGACCAAGAGCGATTTTTTTTGTTTGTGCCTCTACTTGTGCAACCATAGCATCTGAGAGATTGACAGGTGGGAGTGAACATGCACTATCCCCTGAATGAATTCCAGCTTCTTCGATATGTTGCATCACTGAGCCAATATAAACTTCACTACCATCACAAATACAATCAACATCAAGTTCAATAGCTTGATCTAAAAACTTATCAATTAAAACAGGGGCTTCATGCGATACAGAAATAGCAAGCTCCATATACTCTGCAAGTTCTTCTTGGCTATAAACGATTTTCATTCCACGGCCACCAAGGACAAAAGAGGGGCGCACTAAAACAGGAAAGCCTAAACGCTCCGCAATAGGTGCAGCATCCTCTTTTTTTGTTGCCAAACCATTTTGCGGTTGTTTGAGTCCATTTTTGATAACAAAATCACTAAATTGTTCTCTATCTTCCGCTAAGTCAATGACAGCTGATGGTGTTCCAGAGATTTTTGCTCCGATTTTTGTGAGAGAATCTGCAAGCTTGAGTGGTGTCTGCCCTCCAAAATGGACTATAATACCATCAGGTTGCTCATTTTCAATCACTTCACGCACATGCTCAAAATCAATAGGCTCAAAGTAAAGGACATCGGAAGTATCATAATCTGTTGAGACTGTTTCAGGGTTACAGTTATGCATAATAGACTCAATACCCATCTCTTTGAGTGCAAACGCAGCATGCACACAGCAGTAATCAAATTCAATTCCTTGACCAATTCTATTTGGTCCACCACCTAAGATGAGGACTTTTTTCTTCTCACTGACTCGTGAAGGGACATCAGGAAGTTGTGTAATGTTTGTTGTTGAGTAGAGGTAAGGGGTGAGTGCTTCAAACTCTGCGGCACATGTATCTACTTCGTTGAATTCTAAGTTGATATTGAGTGCTTTTCTAGCTTGAAATACTTCATTTTCAGAGACGGCATGCTCTGTGTTCTTTGTAATGAGTTGTGCAATGCGTTTGTCTGAAAAACCATCTGCTTTGACCTTTCTCATAGTTGTAGCATCAAATAAAATTTTATCATTAATTTGTGCTTCTGTTTCGATGATTTCTGAGAGTTGATGCAAAAACCATGGGTCAATTGCACAGGTGTCAAACATCTCTTCTATGCTCATACCTCTACGGAAACCCTCTGCTACATAGAGCATTCTATCTGCGTTTGGACGACGGATCTCATGTTTAACAAACTCTGTATCTGCATCAATCTCATCAAAACCACATAAGCCTGTCTCAAGGGAACAGAGTGCTTTTTGCATAGACTCTTTGAATGTACGCCCAATAGACATTACTTCACCGACTGATTTCATACTTGTACTGAGTGTACTGATAGCTTCAGGGAATTTTTCAAATGTAAAACGCGGGATTTTTGTGACAACATAATCAATCACAGGTTCAAAAGAGGCAGGTGTTCCTGTGATGTCATTGGTGATTTCATCGAGTGTGTAACCAACAGCAAGGAGGGTTGCAACTTTTGCAATAGGGTAACCTGTTGCTTTAGAAGCGAGTGCAGAGGAGCGACTCACACGAGGATTCATCTCGATAACAATCATTCGTCCCGTTTTTGGGTCAATAGAAAACTGCACATTACTTCCACCTGTATCCACACCAATCTCACGTAAAATATCAAAAGAGGCATTTCGCATTCTTTGGTACTCTTTATCTGTGAGTGTGAGTGCAGGGGCTACGGTAATACTGTCTCCCGTATGCACACCCATCGGGTCAAAGTTCTCAATCGCACAAACAATGATACAGTTGTCCGCTTTGTCTCGGATCACTTCCATCTCATACTCTTTCCAACCAAGCATAGATTCCATGATTTCGATTTCACTTACAGGAGAAGCAGCTAAGCCCTCTTTTGCGAGCTCTTTAAACTCTTCCATGTTATAAGCAACACCCGATCCACCACCTGCAAGTGTAAAAGATGATCGACTGATAACTGGAAAACCGATGCGTTTAACAACTTCAATAGCCTCTTCAACTGTATAGGCATTTTCACTTTTTGGTAAATCCATTCCAATTTTGAGCATCGCTTCATTAAAAGCAGAACGATCTTCTCCCTTGTGAATCGCTTCTGGAGAGGCACCTAAAAACTCCACACCTTCTAGCATCCCTTTTTCATACATGGATGTTGCTACATTTAAAGCAGTCTGCCCACCCATAGTTGGTAAGACGGCATCAACATTCTCTTTTTTGATGATTTCAGCAATAACATCTTCTTTAATAGGCTCTATATATGTTCTATCTGCAAATTCCGGATCAGTCATAATCGTTGCAGGATTTGAGTTAATAAGAACGACACGGTAGCCTTCTTCTTTGAGTGTTTTCACGGCTTGTGTGCCAGAGTAGTCAAATTCACAAGCTTGCCCGATAACAATCGGACCAGAACCTATAAGTAAAATCGTGTTAATGTCGGTGCGTTTTGGCATTTTTACCCTTTGGAATAATCTTTATAAAATTGAGAGATTATAGCCAAAAGGCACTTAAAATTTGATGAGTTTGATGGGCTCTTTTTTAATAAGTGCCTGACCATAATAAATGTCATAATTCAATGAAGAAAGAAATCATAAGATACAAGGCGAAAATTCGCAGAAGCTACTCGTAGCTTCAAGGATTTTCAACGAAGTAGATTGTGTTTTCTTTCTTCACCCAAAGGGCAACACTTAAAAGGCTTATCTTCTTCGTTAAACTTAGGCTAACGATACTAGTATCGCTAACCAAAGTTTGCCTTGAATCTAAACTTTTTAAGTGTTGTTGAATATGACATTTATTATGGTCAGGCACTTACTCAAAGGTATAAATGAGTGAAAAGAGCCCCGAATAAATATACTTTTCATCTGTAAGGGGGCTTGCTGTTGCACTTGAAGACAATTTTTCAGCATGGAGATTGATGAGAGTGGAGAGCTTTTTTGTGAGTGGATATTGTATGTATGTTTGTGCTCCAATTTGTAAACCCGATTGTGCAGAGTATTGTGCTCTTGTAGGTGTTGCTTCTGTAGATTTGACACCATAATAGTAGTCTGTAAATGCAGCAGATTGGTAGGTGAGCAAAAGACTTGGATAGAGTTGCCATTTGCCAAATGTGAGTGCATACCCAAGTTCAGTTTGTGCAATCCAAGCATCATTCTTGTGGAGAACATCGGTTAAAAGCATCATATCTACAAAGAGTTTCTCTTTTTGAAGACTCAATGCAACTCCCGCTTCAATAGAGTTTTTTCGCTCTTGCATACCGCTTAAAAAAGAGGAGTCTGAAGCTTTATAGCCATAGATTCGTGGTTGTGCTGTGAGAGAAAGTCCCCACGAGAAGTCATCACTTTTAGACCCATAAAAGTAGGCACCAACACGTGTCCATTTGACATAAAACAGAGCATTATTATAGTAGAAAAAAGGAGAAGGCAATATAATTGTATCAACACCTTTATAGGGTTGTGTCTGTAAGTAGGGACCCATACCCATAGTGAGTTTGTGCGTCTCTTGTGCAAAGAGTGAGAGACTAAAAAGAGCGATAAGAAAGAGTTGTTTCATTTGAGTTTCCTTATGAGATAAAAATAATTGGGATTATCTGCTTTATAATACTGCTCTACAATGGCATTTTGATAGCCTTGTGCTTTTTGTACGGAGCGTACTTGACCTACTTTTAATCCTTTAAAAAAGATATTATCAAGACCAGAACTAATGACTTCATCCCCTGCTTTAATGTTGTACCATCCGGGAATAAACTTGATAATAATGTACTCACCACCATTTCCATGGGCAATCCCTGGCGCATGTTGTGCTCCGACAAGGACGGAGTAAGAACATTGTATATCTCGGTTTAAAAGACCAAGGGCTTCTCCATTTTTAGGAATGACGATGCCTGCAACATACTCTTTATAGGTTAAACCATAAATTTTACTTGCATTATAGTCTGGAATCTGCATCCAAATTCTATTGAAATCACCAAATTTCTGGTAAGCAATTGTTCTGACTAAGGTCACCTGCGGGTGAGTTTTAAGTGGTGAATTGTTCTCTTTGTAAAGGTCATTGATTTCAGTTGCAAGTTGGCGCATGACAAGGTGATTGTTTTCATACTTTTGCAAAGATGTTTTGAGTTCTTCTATTTTTTGTGCTTGAAAAAAATGTTTTTCTATCTGATCTTGAATATATTCTGTAGAAGAATGATAGTAGGATTTAAAAGTATTGAGTGTGATGAGCAGTGGTTTTTGTACACTATTGCTATAGTAGAGTGCACTCACAAAGAGTGCTACTAAGAGAATAAAAAAGCTAAAGACTCTTTTATTCATTCTCAAACAGTTCTTGGAGTAGGTCTATCTCTTCGAGTGCGCGACCAGTACCGCGTGCAACAGCAAGTAAAGGCTCATCTGCAACATAAACAGGAATACGAACAATGTTAGAGAGGTATTTGTCAAGTTGACGAATAAGTGCTCCCCCACCAGTGAGAATGATACCGTGATTGACAATATCACCCGCTAAATCAGGTGGCATCTGCTCAAGAACATCACGCAAGGCTTCTGCAACTTCTTTGAGTGGCTCTTTCATGGCTTCTTTGACATCTTCGCTTGTCAGTTCAACAGAACTTAACAGTCCTTCGACTTGGTCGCGTCCATTGACAACCATCGTAAGCTCTTTATCAAGTGTAATTGCGGTACCAATTTTGATTTTAATCTCTTCTGCTACACGCTCACCTATAAGGAGATTATATTTTTTTCGAATATAGTTGATGATATTTTGATCAATTTTATCACCTGCGGTACGGATAGATTTTGAAAGTACTAATCCACCAAGGGAAACAACACCAATCTCTGTGGTACCACCACCAATATCAACAACTAAATTTCCTTGTGGCTCACGAATATCGACACCTGCACCAATAGCTGCTGCCATAGGCTCTTCTATAAGAAATACTTCACGAGCCCCTGCTGAAAGTGCTGATTCCCGAACTGCTTTACGTTCAACTTGTGTGAGTCCATAAGGAACACAAATGATAATACGCGGTGAGATAAGAGCACTTCGACCATGTGCTTTTTGGATAAACTTCCGAATCATTTTCTCTGTCATATCAAAATCAGCAATGACACCATCTCGCATAGGACGAATAGCACGAATATTTCCCGGGGTCTTTCCTACCATCTCTTTGGCTTCTTTTCCTACGGCTAAAACTTTACTTTGCCCATACTTTTCATTTTTAACGGCTACAACAGAAGGTTCATTTATAATAATACCGCGTCCTTTAGCAATGACGATAGTATTTGCTGTTCCTAAATCCACAGCTAAATCATTTGAAAAAAGCCCTATAATTTTGTTAAATATCATTCTTGTTACACCTTATGCAGTTTTTTTTGTTGTTTTTTTAATGTAGACAGGTTCCGCCCCATCTTCGATGACTTCTTTTGTGATTAAAACTTCATAGCCTTCATACTCTGGAAGTTCATACATAATGTCAATCATATTCTCTTCAAGAATCGCACGCAGTCCACGAGCACCTGTCTTGCGTTTGAGCGATTTTTGTGCAATGGCACGCAGCGCATCTTCTTCAAAATTGAGCTCTACATTATCGATTGAAAAAAGTTTTTGGTACTGTTTAATGAGAGAATTTTTTGGTTCTGTAAGAATGCGTACCATGTCATCTTCACTGATTTCTTGGAGTGAAGCAATAATAGGCAGACGTCCAACAAGTTCAGGAATAAGTCCAAAATGAACTAAGTCATCAGGTTCTACCATATCAAAGCTTGTTTTTTTCTCCTCTTTTGTTTTTTTCTCATGACCAAAACCTAAAATATTCTCTCCTTGCTTGCGTTTGAGTATCTCTTCAAGCCCATCAAAAGCACCCCCACAAATAAAGAGAATATTGGTTGTGTCTATAGAAGTGAACTCTTGATTTGGATGTTTTCTCCCACCTTTTGGTGGAATATTGACAGCGGAGCCTTCTACGATTTTTAAGAGGGCTTGTTGCACACCTTCACCACTGACATCTCTAGTAATAGAGCGGTTTTCACTCATGCGTGCGACTTTATCGACTTCATCTAAAAAGATGATCCCTTGCTCGGCACGCTTGATGTCTCCATCTGCTGCTTGGAGGAGTTTTGTTAAAATATTTTCAACATCTTCACCAACATACCCAGCCTCTGTAAGACTTGTGGCATCTGCAATGGCAATAGGAACATTTAACACTCTTGCAATAGTTTGTGCCATCAGTGTTTTACCACTTCCTGTAGGACCGATGAGTAAAACATTTGATTTTGCAATCTCTGTATCGTCGTCTACGAGATTATGTGTTTTGAAAATTCTTTTATAGTGGTTATAGACAGCGACACTTAAAAGTTTTCTTGCCCGCTCTTGCCCAATGATATAATCGCCTAAAAACTTATCAAGTTCTTTGGGTGTCATTAAATTATTGACAGCTTCTAAAAGTTCTTTGTTATTGCTGTTTGTGGCTACTTTTTCATCACCAAACATAATTTTATATGCTGAAACAACGCAGTTTTTACAAATGTAAACGCCATTGCCGGCAATGAGTGGATTTTGTTCACTCTCTTTAGCATCACAAAAGCTACAATTTCTATGTGTCATATATTTTTCCTCTCAAAAGGGATTCCTCTTTTTGTGTTTAGTACAAAGTTACATAAATTTTTTACATAAGCATTGTCTGTGTTTTCTTGTATGTATGTTGCCACTTCTTTGAGTGGCTTGCCCAATTCAAAAAGTTCTTTGTAAGCAACTTTGAGGGCATTTATATCTTCACGTGCCAGTTGGCGACGCAAGCCTGTAAGGTTAAGACCTCTGAGGTTTGCACGGTTTCCTTCTGCAAGACAGTAGGGCGGTATATCTTGAGAGAGCGCAGAAGCCCCTCCAATCATCGCATAATCACCAATATGAATAAATTGATGAATAGGTGTCATCCCACCAATGACAACATGATTCCCAAGCTCTACATGTCCGGCAAGTGTTGCTGCGTTTGCTAAGATACAGTTGTTGCCAATGATAACATCATGCCCCAAATGGACATAGCCCATAAAGAGGTTATTATCGCCAATGACTGTTTTTCTTCCCCCGCCTTCTGTACCGGGATTAAAAAGAGTAAATTCGCGAATAGTATTGTTATCGCCAATGATAAGTTCTACCTCTTCTCCATGAAATTTTAAATCTTGAGGAATGGAACCAAGCACCGCATGAGAAAATATTTTATTGTTTTTTCCTATAGTCGTTTTCCCATAAATACAAGCTCCCTGGGCAATAGTTGTCCCCTCGCCAATTGTTGTCTCAGAAGAGATATGGCAAAACGCAGCTATCGTAACATTCTCACCAATAATCGCACCATCTTCAATGACAGCAAGTGTAGATATATTTGACACTGTGTGCTCTTTATTTATCAACTATCATAGCTTTGAGTTCAGCTTCGCTTGCGAGTTTTCCATCAACATACGCTTCGCCTTTGAGCATCCAGATAGTTCCTTTTTGTTTGATAACAGAGATACGGTATTCAAGTTGGTCACCAGGACGCACAGGGCTTCTAAATTTTGCCTTGTCAATACTCATAAAGTAAACAACTTTAGAAGCAATCTCCTCTTCACTCATATCTCCCATACTTAAAAATGAAAGAATACCACCTGCTTGTGCCATTCCTTCAAGAATCATAACACCAGGGTAAATTGGATGACCGGGAAAATGTCCTTCAAAAACAGGTTCAGAGATAGAAACATTTTTATATGCAACAATGGATTCACCCTCGGTTAAGCTTGTAACACGGTCTACAAGTAAAAATGGGTAACGGTGAGGGAGAATTTTTTGTATTTCAACAACATCTAAAGTCATAAGAAGAGCCTTTATATAAATTTTGGCAATTTTACCTAAAAAATGATTATAAAATGATTAGCTTTTCTTTTGTGTCTTCGTATGTTTTCGCATCGAGTTGCAGTGTCAGTTTTTTTTGTGAGATTTCTTCTACTACAATTATCGGTGTTAAATCATAATGTGTACCGAGTAGAGTATATCTTAGCGCAATCTCCTCTTCAAAATCAGGTGCATTATGAATTAAGTCTGTAATACTTTTGAAGTCGTGTTTACATAAGGCATTGAAATCTGCTAAAGTGATAAATTTAATCTCTTCGCGGTTAAAATAGTGCAGCTTTTCAATGGAGTACTCAATTTTCCCTTGGGCACGTTTGCGGGGAAGGGTAGAGTATGCAAGTGCATAGGCAGGAATAGCAGTCTTTTTTCCTTCTGTGAGTCTACAGCTCAATTGCCTATAGTTAAGAAATTTTTGTTTGACTATTTTATAGTTGATTTTTTCATCTTCAAGTTGCATGCGTTTGGTATACATGGCAAGGCGCTCTTCTATGGATGCAGGTAGAATGTTGTTTGAGATGGGGGAGAACATCTCATCCATCAGTTTGTCTTGTTGCTCTCTTTGCATAGTGAGTCCAAAGATACAGCCACAATAATCTTGACGGTAGAGTTGTTCCTCTTTTGTGACCCGACTTTGGTCTTGTGTGCCTCCGCCTGAGCGGTAATCTACAGCAATAAATTCTACACCATTTTTTGCATGAAACTCATCGCCTACACGCTTGAGTTGCTCTTGAGATTTTAAGGGACTGACAAGGAGGGTTGTTGTGATTTTTTTTTCACCGAGTTCGAGGGCTTTTTGTGCACTTACAGAGAAGCGTTTGTCAAAACAGACCTCACAACGAGCTCCTTTTTCTGGCTCTTTTTCAAGTCCACGCACAGCCTCAAGCCAGTTTTCATAATCGTATTCACCCTCTATGAGTTCAATGCCGAGTTTTTTACAGCTGCGTTTGACATCAAGTAAACGCAGTTGGTATTCAGAATAGGGGTGAATGTTGGGATCATAGAAGAAACCTGTGAGTTTCTCTTCTGGATAATCTGCTTGGAGTTTTTCTAAAAAGAAGTGGCTATCAACCGAACAGCAGATATGAACTAACATCTAATCTCTTGTTGGGACTACAGCAATAGAGTTGATAGCATCTTGCATCTGAATTTGAGAAAGCACATCAAAACTTGCTTTGTCATCTCGCTCAATTGCACCAAAAACAGTATGGACACCATCAAGATGTGGTGTGTCTACAAATGTAATAAAAAATTGACTGCCACCGGTATTTGGTCCAGCATGTGCCATAGAGAGTGTTCCTGGAACATGCACAGAAGTATTTTTATCTGTTTCACAAGCAATAGCCCAGTCAGGACCACCCATACCTGTGCCATCAGGACATCCCCCTTGAGCCATAAACCCTGGGATAACACGGTGAAAAGTAAGGTTGTCATAAAACCCTGTATTTGCCAAGTGTGCAAAGTTAGCTACGGTATTTGGTGCTTCTTCTGGAAAAAGTTTAATCCAAATAATCCCTTTTGCTGTATCTATTTTTGCATATTGTTGTTTGAGTGACTCTTCTGCACTGATGTTATAATCTTTTAGTTTTGCTCTTCCAAACATTGTAAACCTTTGTGTTAATTTTTTGAAATTATAGTGAAAATTTTTTAAAGAAAAATTTCTATAGCTCTTGCTAAGTCCTCTTTTGTATCAATCCCAAATCCGGTAGAAGCAACTTTGAGCATTGTGATTTTTTTTTGGTGGTAGATGGCACGGAGCTGTTCGAGACCTTCTATGTCTTCTATGGGGGCATCATTTAAGTTGCAAAATTCATGTAAACTTTTTTTACTAAATCCATAAATCCCAATATGCCCAAAATAATTTGCTCTTCCACTTCGGTTATAAGGGATGAGTGAACGGGAAAAGTAAATGGCATTCTCTTCATTATCCATAATGACCTTAACAAGGTTTGGGTCTTTGGCTGCATCGGCATTGATGGCATTATAGCAACTTCCCATAATAAAAGGTGCTTTGTGTTTTTGGAGTGTTTTGAGTTTTTCTATAAGTACTTTGACGACATCAGGCTCTATAAAAGGCTCATCTGCTTGGACATTGATGATGATTTCATCATCGTCAAGATTTAAAATAGTGGCACATTCATGAATTCTATCTGTGCCACTTTTGTGCGTTGTTGAGGTCAGCATTGCTTCGACACCATGTTCTTGACATGTTTTGATAATGCGCTCATCATCAGCTGCAACAACAACACGGTCAAGGTGTGCAACACGTTTGGCTGTTCGCACTACCATAGGAAGTCCCCCTATGTCTGCAAGTACTTTTTGTGGAAATCTTGTTGATGCGAGTCGTGCCGGAATAATAATCATAATTTAATGCCCCTTAGATATAATTGCATCATTATAACTTAAGGTGCTTTAGTCAATGCTTCTTTATCAACCAGAATCAGGATATTGTTACAATAGTGATTCGATTTTTCTCTATGATTTTATTAGTTCTTTTCATCCCAAAGGAAAGATGCTTGATGTTGGAGCAGGGAGTGGTGTTTTAGGGCTTCTTGTCGCACGTGATAACCCACGAGTCACACTTGAAGCTGTGGAAATTCAAGATGATTTTGTGCAGTACGCAAGAACAAATGCAAGGGTTAATAAGATTGCTTATAAACTCTATGCAGGGAGTTTTTTAGCGCTAGAAGAAACAGATAAATATGACTATATCATTTCAAACCCTCCCTTTTATCCATCAGGTGCACAAAAAAGTGAAGATACTATGTTGCAAATTGCAAGATATAATCATAATCTTCCCTTGGATGCTTTTTTTAAAAAAGTTTCCCGTCTGCTCAAACCACACTCACATTTTATCTTTTGTTATGATGCCTCGCAGTTTGCTTTGGTGTGTGGGGCATTGGAGCAAGTAAAATTAAGAGTTGTTGATGTACAATTCGTTCATCCAAAACAAGATAAAACAGCATCACTTGTTATGATTCATGCACGTAATGGTTCAAAATCACTGATGAAAGTTTGGCCGCCTTTTATCAGTTTTGAAAACAATACAATTTCAAAAAAAGCAGAACAAATCTATGCAAAAGCAAAAACGCAGAGTATTAAATGTCAGATATAATTAAAAAAGAGTCCTACCCCTATGCCTTTGAACCTTCTGCTTGTGCAAGTTGTGAGGGGAAATGCTGTACGGGTGAGAGCGGGTACATTTTTGTTAGTAAAAATGAGATAGAAAAAATTGCCACACTACTTGATCTGAGTGTTAATGAATTTGGGGTAGAATACCTCTATAAAAAAGGGTATAAATACTCCATCAAAGAAGTGAAAATTGCAGACTCTTATGAGTGTGTATTTTATGACAGAGCCACCAACGGTTGTAAAATATACGCCGCAAGACCAAGCCAATGTGCTACATTTCCTTTTTGGGATTATTATAAAACCCGTGTTGATGAACTAAAAAAAGAGTGTCCAGGAATTATAGATGTCTAAAATAGTATATACCCTTATTGCTTTAATGGTGGTTGTGTTTTTTAATGCCTGCTCAACTTTACACGCAGGTATGACCCCCAATCAGAAATCTTTTGTAGCAGAAGATGCTTACATTATGTATGCATTACGTGCAGAGGAGTTAAAAGACAGCAAATCAGCATTGCATTTTTTTGATATACTTTATAAAAAATCAGGGAAAAAAGAGTATCTTTACAGAGCACTTTCTCATCAAATAGCATTAAAAGAGTATCATAAAGTTCTCCAAAGAATCAAAGAAGCTACTCAAGGGTCTTTAGAAGATTTAGAGCTAATACGCTTCAAAGCTATTGCCTTGTATCAGCTCAAAAAATATAAGCTTGCACTGAAAGAGTTTGCATTTATTTATGGAAAAACCTATGATGAAAAAATACTTGACAAGATGTCGGTGATTTTGTTTGTCAATTTACACCAGCAAGCACAAGCTATTGCGAAGCTAGAGACACATAGCCGTATTCGTGGCTGTTCAGAACTTATTTGTAAACGCTTGATAGGACTGTATGCAAGTGCACAAAATCTAGATGGTATTCTCTCGACATATTTACGAATGTATGAAAAGAAAAACGATGAAGCTATAGCAAAAAAAATTATAGAGATATATGGGTACCAAAAAGCGTACCAGCCAATGATTGCATTTTTGGAAAAGTACAAGATTGAACCAGAAACATTGTTAGAACTCTATAGTGTGACAAAAAATTATACAAAAGCATATAAACTTGCCGCAAAACTTTATAAAAAAAGTGGCAATATTAACTACTTGGGTCAGAGTGCTGTTTTTGAGTATGAGAGTGCCGATAAAAAAAGTGATGCAAAGGTTTTACAGAATGTTGTGCAAAAACTCGAGACTGTTGTTTCAAAAGAGCAAAACCCTCTGTATGAAAATTATTTGGGTTATGTTTTAATTGACCATGAAATTGATGTGAAAAAAGGGATGCAGCATATAGAGAATGTTTTACGTGTGAAGCCAGATTCCGCCTACTATCTTGACTCTTTGGCTTGGGGGTATTATAAACTAGACCAATGCCAGCAGGCGAAAAAAATTATAGATAGAGTGGTGACGTTAAAAGGTGGCGATGATCCTGAAGTGCTTAAACATGTAAAAATGATAAATCAATGTATAAAGGGAAAAAATTAAAATGATTTTAGATGATATTATAAAAAAAACAAAAGAAGATTTAGTCAAACGAGAAAAAGAGTTCTCCCTTGATTGGCTAGGGCGCTCGCTTGCATTTAATGCGCGCCAACCGCGAGATGTCTTTCCGTATTTGCAAGCAACAGAGCAGGACCCTTATAGAATTATAAGTGAAGTGAAAAAAGCATCCCCTTCAAAAGGTGTCATTCGTGAAGATTTTGACCCCTTAGCGATTGCACAGGCGTATGAGCGAGGTGGGGCGAGTGCTATCTCTGTTCTCACTGAGCCGCACTTTTTTCAAGGAAGCTTAGACTACCTTGGTGGGATTCGCCGTTATGTGGGAATTCCGCTTTTGAGAAAAGATTTTATAGTCTCAAAGTATCAAGTTTTAGAAGCGATGGTGCATGGGGCAGATTTTATTCTGCTCATTGCTGCGGCTTTAAGCAAAAAAGAGCTCAAAGATTTGCTCAACTATACACGCCATTTAGGTATGGAAGCACTTGTTGAGGTGCATGATAAGCCTGATTTAGTCAAGGCAATTTATGCAGGTGCAGACATCATAGGCATTAACCATAGAAATCTGCAAACTTTTGAGATGAATATGAATCTCTCTTACGATTTAATTCCACTGATTCCAAACGGAAAAATCATTGTTGCAGAGAGTGGGATTTATGAGCATGGACAGTTAGAAGATTTAAGTAAGGCGGGAGTGGATGCCTTTTTGGTGGGTGAATCACTTATGCGAACAGAGGATGAAGAAGCAGCTCTGAAAAAATTGAAATTTGGATAGAAAATGAAAAAGATACTTTATATAGTTACAATAACTTTAGCACTTTTTTTGAGTGCATGTACACAAGAGACTCAAAACAAAATCAGCCGTGGCCTGCAAAACTGGACAGGGGCACATGGTGTTTTAGATATTTATATGGGTGGTAAATTAGTTTCGCGTTTTATTGAGATAGACAAGCTCACAACAGCGACAAGTACAGATGGCAATATTCCACGAAACTATAGATACGGCTATGGTTATTTGGATGTCAATCAAAATTTTAGAGTAGATAAGGGTGAAAAGAAAATTTATTTTGAGATTAGTAATTACTCTACACCGTACCTTTTTTACACAAATCCTCAAAGATAAATGATGCAAGTGATAGAACTTTTTCAAAAGTTAGTTGAGACAAAAAGTGAAACACCCGATGATGGGGGTCTACTTGATTTTATATCTGAGTACTTAGCAGATTTTGAAGCGATTCGTATCGATGTGGCAGAGGTAAAAAACCTTTTTCTTTATAAGAAGTTCTCAGAGGGAGAGCATCTCTGTTTTGCAGGGCATGTGGATGTTGTTCCCGCAGGAGAGGGGTGGAGTAGTAACCCTTATGAACTTGTCCAAAAAGATGGCTACCTGTATGGACGCGGCACACAAGATATGAAAAGTGGTCTTGCAGCTTTTATACAGGCTATCAAAGAGACACAAACATTTCAAGGAACACTCTCTTTGCTCCTTACTTCAGATGAAGAGGGTGAGGGGGTCAATGGAACAGTTAAAGCTTTAGAGTACCTCAAAGAACATAACTTACTTCCTGATGCTGCTGTTGTCGCAGAGCCTACTTGTGAGACAGATTTTGGTGATGCCATTAAGGTTGGTAGACGGGGTTCTATTAATGGTTATTTGACACTCAAAGGCAAACAAGGTCATGCCGCTTACCCTGAAAAAGCAATCAACCCTGTGCATAACATAGCGAGCATTTTACCAAAAATTGCAGGCATTGATTTGGATGATGGAGATGCACATTTTGCACCGAGTAAATTTGTTATTACCGATATACGTGCAGGTATGGAAGTCACCAATGTCACACCTAATGAACTTAAAATGATGTTTAATGTCCGTAACAACACAAAAACAGATCAGAAAAGTATTCAAGCTTTTATTGCAAAACATTTTGAGGGTTTAGCGTATGAGTTGCGTTTAACACAAGGCTCCTACCCCTTTAAAACCGATACCAACACAAAGATTGTAAGCCAAATAGACAAGGCAATTTATGCAGTGACAGGTAAAAAAGCAAAACACTCAACAGCAGGCGGCACGAGCGATGCCCGTTTCTTAGCACCAATGGGCATAGAAGTTATAGAATTTGGTGTCAAAAATGATACCATTCATGCAATCAATGAACGAACAACACAAAAAGAAGTAGAAGATTTATATAGAGTTTTCAAAAATTTAATTCAAAATTATTAGGAGCAAAAGATGGAATTTATACAAACAAATGAGGCACCCTCAGCGATAGGACCCTACTCACAAGCAGTCGTAGTCAATGGCATGGTCTATACTTCAGGGCAAATCGCATTAACACCAGAGGGGAGTGATGAGCTTTTAGGTGAAGATGTTGTAGTGCAAGCGGTACGAGTGATGAAAAACCTTGAAGCAGTACTAGAAGCGAGCGGAAGTGCTTTAGAAAATGTAGTAAAAACGACAATATTTTTAGCTAATATGGAAGATTTTGCAACAGTAAACGAGATTTATGCAGAAGCTTTTGGCTCACATAAACCTGTTCGCTCAACTGTTGCAGTCAAAACACTGCCTAAAAATGCACTTGTTGAGATAGATGCAGTTGCTTTAGTTAAGGATTAAACTTTTCTTAAAGCAATTTTGGATAGAATTGCACACTTTTTAGTAGAATTATAAGGAAATAATAAATGTACGCAATTATTAAAAACGGTGGGAAACAGTATAGAGTTTCTGAAGGTGATGAATTATCACTTGACAAAATGTCTCTTGAAGCTGGTACGACTGTAGAGATTAAAGAAGTTTTAGCAGTAAATGCTGGTGAACTTAAAGTTGGAGCTCCTTTTGTAGAGGGTGCTGTTGTGAGTGCTGAAGTTATCAGAGAAGGTCGTGATAGAAAAGTGATTACTTTTAAAAAGCGTCGTCGTAAAGATAGTAAAGTAAAACGTGGTTTTAGAAGAGACTTCACTCGTGTTAAAATCACTAAAATAGCTGCATAATTAAAAAAGTAGTTTAAAGAGTGATGCTCCAAGCATCAAAATGCAACTAGTTGCATGAGCCTTACGCTGAGTAAAACCAAGCGTTAGCGTAGTAAAAGGGACTTTGTTCCTTTTATGTAACAAATCAATGAAAAGGTTCCCTTTAATTTAGGAACCAAATTTAAGGAGAATAGTATGGCACATAAGAAAGGTCAGGGTAGTACACAGAATAATCGTGATTCAGCTGGTAGAAGACTAGGTGTGAAAAAATATGGTGGAGAAAGCGTAGTTGCTGGAAACATCATCATCCGTCAACGTGGAACAAAAATCCACCCAGGTAAAAATGTTGGTATGGGAAAAGATCATACAATTTTTGCATTGATTGAAGGGACAGTTGCTTTTGAGCGTAAAGATAAAAAACGCCAACAAGTTTCTA
>JALWON010000306.1 GCA_027083475.1 Sulfurimonas sp. | reverse complement strand
ACCCTAAAAAAGTATATGAAACAATTAAAATGGCACGAAAACTCATTCCTGAAGATATGCACCTGCGTTTACACACACATGAGACTGCTGGTGTCTCTGTAGCTTCATACCTCGCAGCTCTTGATGCAGGTGTAGATGGTATTGATATGGCGGCAGCACCTGTGAGTGGAGGAACAAGTCAGCCAGACATTCTAACAATGCTCCATGCAACAAAGGGTACAAACTATGACCTTGGCGGTTTGGAAATAGAAAAAATACTTACTTATGAAAAAGAGTTACAATCTTGCTTAAGTGACTACTTTATGCCACCTGAGGCAACAATGGTTTCACCAATCATTCCATTTTCACCAATGCCGGGTGGTGCACTTACAGCAAATACACAAATGATGCGAGATAATAACATTATGGATAAATTTCCAGAAGTGATTGCAGCAATGACAGAAGTAGTAGAAAAAGGTGGTTACGGAACTTCTGTTACCCCAGTTTCACAGTTTTACTTCCAACAAGCACTCAATAATGTCATGCAAGGTCCATGGAATGCTATTGCTCCAGGGTATGGACGTATGGTTCTTGGCTATTTTGGAAAAACGCCAGTTGCTCCAGATCCAGAAATTGTTAAAATTGCAAGCGAGAAGTTAAATTTACTGCCAACAACTGAAAAAGCCCTTGATTTAGCAGATGCAGACCCTGCAAAATCTTTAGAGAGTTGGATCAATGTGCTTAAAGAAGAAGATATTGAAATCACAGAAGAAAATATTTTCATCGCAGCAGCATGTCAAGACAAAGGTATCTCGTTTCTCAAAGGAGAAGGCGAGTTAAATGTACGTAAAATATCCGATATGGAAGATTGTAAAGGAGAAGGAAAAGAGATGAGTGGAAATTATACAGTAGTAGTAGATGGTCAAAAATTTAGTGTTCAAGTAGCTGAAGGTAGCGGTGATGTTCAAGTAGTAGCAGTAGATGGTGAAGCAGCAGTAGCAGCACCAACACCAAATGCACCAAGTGGTGAGGGTGTTGAAATCAAAGCACTCCTTCCGGGTAATGTTTGGAAAATCGTTGCAAATCCAGGTCAGAGTGTGAATGAAGGTGATGTAATTATGATTTTAGAGTCTATGAAAATGGAAATTGATGTTGTTGCACCAACAGGTGGTGTTTTAAAATCAATCAATGTTGCTACAAATGATAAAGTTGTAGAAGGTCAAATCGTAGCTGTTATAGGATAATTGAATGAAAAATATTGTACTTAAATTTCTTGCACTCTTTATGCTTTTTACATTTACAAATGTAATGGCAAATGAGCATGCAACAACTTCTGCGCAAACGGTATCAACACACCAAGAAGAGACATACAAATCAAAATCATTTTCTCAAATGATTACAGGTTTTTTAAAATCTACTGGTGTTGTTGCTCTTATCCATCCTCGTCCTGATGAACTCAGTGCAACAGGCAAACCAATGAGTGATTTTAGTAAGGGTTTGGGTCGTATTATTATGATTCTTATCACTTTTTTACTCTTTTGGTTAGCCATTGCAAAAGGGTTTGAACCCCTGCTTCTTTTACCGATTGCCTTTGGTGGTTTTTTAGCCAACATCCCAATCGCAGACATTGCAGGGCCGCATGGTTTTCTTGGTGTTATCTATCAAGCGGGACTCTCAAACGAACTTTTCCCTATTATCATCTTTATGGGTGTTGGGGCAATGACAGACTTTGGTCCACTGCTTTCCAATCCTAAAACAGCTCTTTTAGGTGGTGCTGCACAATTTGGTATTTTTGGAACACTTGTTGGAGCAATGGTTTTAGCACAAATGGGACTTGTAGACTTTACACTCAAACAAGCTTCTGCTATTTCTATCATTGGTGGAGCGGATGGCCCGACATCTATCTTTATCGCAACAAAACTTGCACCTGAGCTTCTTGGAGCGATTGCTGTTGCATCCTATAGTTACATGGCAATGGTACCAATCATTCAACCTCCAATTATGAAAGCCTTAACAACAGAAGCAGAACGTAAAATCAAGATGACAACACTACGTCATGTCTCTCGTTTGGAAAAACTTGTATTTCCTATTGTTGTTCTCTCTTTGGCTATTTTAGTTTTACCAGAATCAACACCACTGATTGGTGCGTTTATGTTTGGTAACTTTTTAAAAGAGTCAGGAGTTGTTGAGCGTTTAAATGACACTTTACAAAATGCTCTTATTAACATTGTCACTATTTTCTTAGGGCTCGGTGTTGGTTCAAAACTTGCAGCAGATCAGTTCTTAGTGCCTGAGACTCTCTTTATTATGGCTCTTGGTATTATTGCATTTGGTGTTGGTACAGCAGCAGGTGTACTTATGGCTAAACTCATGAACCTTTTCCCTGGTCACAAAATCAATCCATTGATTGGTTCTGCTGGTGTATCTGCTGTTCCTATGGCAGCCCGTGTCTCAAACAAAGTTGGTATGGAATATGACCGTACAAATATGCTTTTAATGCATGCAATGGGTCCAAATGTTGCAGGTGTTATTGGTTCGGCTGTTGCAGCGGGTGTATTAATCTCTCTCTTTCAGTAGTCAAAATACTCTTATGAGTGATAACACAATGGTGTTATCACTTCAAAACAGAAACAATCAAGGGAATGATATTATGACTTTTCGTTTTATCTATAAACCCATCTGCTCCTAAAACTTCTGCTTCACGTTTATTATTGTTTCCCGTCATAGAACTATTTACAATGACAGGAATATCTCTTGTGTGAGGATTTGCTTTTAGGTTTTGTAGTACTGTAAAACCTGACATTTCAGGCATCTCTATATCTGTGACAATTGCCGTAATATTTGCAGCATTCTCACCCAATGAAGTCACATAATCAATCAGTAACTTTCCATTATTGAACATATGCATAGTAATATTTGCATTGTGAAATATCTGTGTTAATGCTCTTTGTGCGGTTTTTGAATCTTCTGCTATAAGAACTGTTCCCTCTTTTAACTTTTGAGGAATCACAATATCGATGAGATTTGCACTATCTTCTGCTACATCTACCATCGCTTGAGGAATTACATCTGAGAGAAATTTTTCATAATCAAGAATAAGACAAAGGCTTCCATCTTCAAGCCGTGTATCATTCATCACAAGTCCATCATCTTTGAGTCTATACCCATCAGGAGCATGCATTTCATTCCAGTTTTTCTTTATAACACGAAATGCGGACATAATACGTAAACCGATGATGACACCATTAAAATCACAAATAAGTATATTTGATTGTTTCAGCTCTTCTTGTGTCAGAGAAATACCCAACCATGCAGGAAGATTTAAGATAGGAATCTGTAAATTTCTCAGCATAATAGTGCCTTCTAATAAAGCATCAGAGGATGGAATCTGTGTAAGAAAATGATTTTTTGCTTCTACAACTTCACGAGTTTTAAAAACATTGATAGCATAATAAGCGGACTCTTCACTCATACTTACCCGAAAAACTAAGAGCTGTAACTCATTATTTTTCGCCAAATTTGTCGAAGCATCAACATTATCTAGTAAAGACATCAAATACCCTTTATATTAAATATGCTTTAATAATATCTAAAATAGCATGAATAATGCATAAATATTAATAATTTAGTGATAAAATAGGATTATATTACATAAGGATATTGAAAAATTGAAATTTTTTATCTTCGTTGCACTCCTCGCTTCAACACTGTTTTCAAAAGTTTACTACTCTAAAGTTTCCCCCTATCAAATAAGAGATATCTCTTCCAATGTAAGTGGTCTAGTTACCAGCACAAATGAAAATATGCTTGGTAAAAAACTCGATGCAACCCCCTATATCACTATCGATTCTACACTTGATGTCAAAGAGTTACACACAATCAAAGAAAAGATACAAATCTATAGAAATACACTCAAAACCAATCAAAAAATTCTCAAAAATATGCAGGCACTCTTAGTAAAAAAAGAGACAAACTACCAAGAGATAAAAGATTTAAAAATTAAATCTCGTATAGAAAAAGACAGAGAGTTTTATGATCTCATTACAAGTAAGAACAGTTATCTTGCAACACAAAAAGAGATTCATTCCCTGCAAATTCAACTTGCCGATTTGCAACTGCGTCAAGCACAATTAGAAAAAAGTATCCATGATAAAAAATTCACTAACAGCGGTTTTACACTCTATGCACTCTATGTCAAGCAAGGACAAGTTGTCACTCCCTCTGTACTTGTTGCAAAAATTGCAGATACTTCCAAAGCATTGCTCACAATTTACTTAGATGCTGAAGATGTAGAAGGTGCACGTAAAAAAGTAATTTATATCAACAAGAAAAAAACACCCTATACTATCAATCGGCTCCAAACTATTGCAGACAGTACGAATATCTCAAAATACAAAGCACAGATTATCATCAAAGCACCAAAAACTTTTTCACAACTTGCACAAATCGAGTTAAAAGATGAGTAAAACAGCCTGCCCACTTGATTGTTATGATGCATGTCAAATTGACTATGTCGATGGTAAAATAAAACCAAGTAAAGACCATAGAACACAAGGTTTTTTGTGTGCACATCTCAACCATTATGAAAAAGAAAACTTTCTGCAAACGCCATCTTATATGGGCAAAGAGATAACACAAGAAGAGGCTTTAGCAAAACTTATAGAGATACTCAAAACAACAGAGCCTTCTGCAACCTTACACTATAGAGGCTCAGGAAACTTTGCCCTCATGCAAGGTGTTAGTGATCATTTTTTTGCCTCTTTTGGTGCCACTTTAACAGAGGGAACGCTCTGCGATGGAGCAGGAGAAGCAGGCATTATCAATGGTCGAGGCAGTAACAAAAACATGAGTATGGATGAGATATACAAGTCTGAAGTTGTCATTTTTTGGGGCAGAAACCCACATACTTCCTCTTCACACCTCCTCCCTTCACTGAAAAATAAAAAAATCATCGTCATCGACCCTGTGAAAACACAAATTGCCAAATCTGCTGATTTACATATACAAATCAAACCGCATGCTGATTTATACCTTGCTATGCTGCTCACCCGATTTGCACATATCAATGATATATGTGATGAAGCATTTTTAGAAGAATTTGCCAGTGAATTTGAGGAGTATTATGAACTCACACAAGGCATACGCATTAAAGCAACACTCGCTGAGATAGATGTAACTTT
This sequence comes from Sulfurimonas sp., assembly GCA_027083475.1. Classification (GTDB taxonomy): domain Bacteria; phylum Campylobacterota; class Campylobacteria; order Campylobacterales; family Sulfurimonadaceae; genus Sulfurimonas. Next base: position 10,920 of record JALWON010000306.1, on the reverse strand, counting down.
AGGGGAAATTGGAGAACTTTTAGCATTAGTAGAAAATAAAAAAGTAGCTATAGTCTGTGGTGTAGGGATACAAAAGTATCAAGATGGTGCTGATGTGATGCGAGCCATTGATGCTTTTGGTGTTGCCCTGGGTCTTTTTGCAAAAGAGGGATGCGGGATCGCTTACCTTGGAAATTCCAAAGAGGGAATCAGTTCCCCTTTTTATACACAATCAAAAAAAATCTCCAAAGTAAACACAGATTTTAGTGCCTTTGAGACTGTTTTTATTCAAGGGGCAAATCCTCTTGCACAAATGCCAGATACACAAAGAGTCCAACAATCACTCTCTGGGGTAAAAAACATTATTTACTTTGGACTGCATGAAAATGAAACAAGTAAAGCAGCACATTTAGTCATTCCAGCCAAAAATTTTCTCTATAAAAATGATATTCGCACTTCCTATTCACATAATGCACTCCATATCATGCCCAAACAAAAAGAGACAAAGATTGGAATTAGCGAGTATGACTTAAGTGCCCTGCTTTGCCAAACTTTTGACATTCCATTACAATCAGAAGCAGCATATTTAGCACATTTTCAAAGTTTTGCAAAAAAAACGAAAGAGAATATGTATGAAATATCACGAGAGGCACTCCCGTATAAAAATGGTTTTGATACAGATGATGGAGAGTTTATTTTTTTAGAAGAGTTTGAAAAAGTAAATCTTAGCGATGAAACACTGCATCTCATTACACCCAAAAGCAAAACAAGCCTCAACTCCCAGTTTCAACGCGAAGCATATGTCTATCTTCATAGTGCTTTGGGCTTTAAAGAAGATAGCCTCGTCGATATTTCTTCTGTAAATGGTATAATTACACTCAAAGTAAGAGTCAATAATGACTTACGAGAAGATTGTGTACTTATTTACAGTGGTACACCAGGAGTCAATGTACTCACATCTTCTAAGCACTCCTTAGAAGGTCTGTGTGCTATCTACCAAGAAAATCGTATCACACTCAAGGAGCACAGCTAAATGCCAAACAATGAAGTTCCCATAACCCCAGAACAATATAATGATATTTTAGATTTTCAACAAAAAATACTCAGTAAAATTGCTGCACATGAGTACTATATCACTGTTTTAGAAGATGTCTGCTTTTTAGCAGAAAAATTACTGCCAAACTCTGTAGCTTCTATTATGAAATTAGATAAGACGACAGGTCTCATGAATGTTTTAGTCGCACCCTCAGTTCCAAAAGAGGGTCATGATGCCCTTGCAAACCTCAAACCTGGTGTTGGAGGTGGTTCTTGTGGTAATGCAGTTTTTAAAAATGAAGCCCAATATGTGAGTAACACCTTTACCGATAGCCGATGGGAAGATTTACGTCTTGTTGCTTATGATTATAATCTCTGTTCCTGCTGGTCCATGCCCTTTTTAGAAGATGACGGCGAAGCAATAGGAACATTTGCACTCTCCTCTTTTGAACACCGCTCTCCCTCTGCGTTTCATAAAAAATTACTTGAAGTGGGTGCGCTTATTGTCAAAATGGTACTTAAAAATCAAGAAAAAATCTATACAGATGAGATGACAAATCTTTACAACAAACTCTATCTTGAAAAACTCTTAAAATCAAATGAGCCCAAAACACTTATCTTACTCAATATCAACAACTTTAGCTATATTAACACCGCTTATGGTTTTCATGTAGGTGATAAACTTCTCAAAGAGATTGCCAATATTTTAAAATACAATTTTAAAACACAGGCAACTTGTCGTATTGATGCCGATGAATTTGCTATGCTCTTTCAAGGTCAAATCAATATTGAGTATATGGTCAATCAAATCAAAGAGTGCTTTTACTCCCAAGCAATTCAGATTGATGATATTACACTCAATATCTCTTTTTCCTATGGTGCGAGTTATGGAAGTCTCTATAATCTTCGCAACAGTGCTCTTGCACTCAAACAAGCCAAAGAGAATGGGAAGAACAGGCTCTATGTCTATAAGCAGGATAAAGAGAGTATTGACCAGATACAGAGGCAAGTCTTTATAGAAGCAAACAATACCCTCCATAAGGCATTGGGTGAAGATGCTATTATCCCATTTTTTCAAGGCATCCGAGATAATGAAACACAAAAAATCAATAAGTTTGAATGCTTAGCCCGAATCAGAATTGGCACGGAAATTATTGTCCCTCATGAATTTTTAGAAGCAGCAAAACTCTCTGGCTTACTTCCTGAAATTACAAAAGTGATGATTGATAAAAGTTTTCAAATCATGCAACACAACAACACAACTTTTTCTCTCAACATTACAGAAGATGATCTCAGTCACCGCTACCTTTTTGAGTATATTGCAAAAAAATCGCTTGAGTATAAAATCTCTCCCTCCCGTGTCATTTTAGAAATCTTAGAGGGTGTGAGTTCAAGTTCTAAACATCATAACCTCAAACAACTCAAAGAACTCAAAGAAGCTGGCTACAAGATAGCCATAGATGATTTTGGTACAGAGTACTCAAATTTTGAAAGAGTTCTAGACTTAGAGATAGACTTCTTAAAAATTGATGCACGATACATCAAAGATATAGATACCAATAAACAGAGTTATGAAATCACCAAAGCTATCGCTTTTTTCGCCCATAATGCCGGTATCTCTTGTATTGCAGAGTTTGTGCACAATCAAAAAGTACAAGACATCATAGAAGCCCTCGGCATAGAGTACTCGCAAGGCTATTTATACTCCGAGCCTGCTTTAATGCCTAAGATTATTTAAAAAAGAAGTAACAGATGCAAACTAATCTCAATACAGGTTCCATTCAAAAGCATCTTATCAGACTCTCTCTGCCTGCTATTATTGGCTACTTTTTTCATACTATGTTTAATATCACCGACACCTATTTTGCAGGAGAGATTTCCACACAAGCACTCGCAGCACTCTCCCTCTCAAGTTCCATCTTTTTTATGATTTTAGCTGTTTCCATCGGGATGAGTGAAGCCCTCACCTCTTTAGTTGGCAATGCTGTTGGGAGTGAAAACATGCCCCAAGCACGCCATATCGCACTCAATAGCCTTGCGTTTGCACTTGTATTATCGCTAGGCTTGTCGCTGTTTGGTCTTTGGAGTATGCCCTACCTGCTGGAGATTCTTGGAAATCCACTCTATGGTACACAAACACTCCATTACATCAACACCATTCTCTATGCAACACTTTTTTTCATAGGCTCCTTCTTTTTCAATGCACTGCTCAGTGCTATGGGTGATACCATCTCTTTTCGTAACATCCTTATTGCTACCTCTTTTTTAAATGTTCTTCTCAACTATATCTTTGTCAAACTCTTTGGGTTTGGTGTCATTGGCATTGCCATTGCAACTGTTATCTCTGAGTGTATCTCCATGCTCTACCTCTTTTATAAATTCAAAAAGACAGCGTTATGGAAGGGCTACAAACAATTTCGTCTTGATTTTTCAGTCATTCAAAACCTTTTACACCAAGGGTTTCCCCCAAGTATGAATATGTTTCTTATTGGTTTTGGGATGTATATTATCACCTATTATATCGTCCCCTACGGGAGCGAAGCAGTTGCTGCTTATGGGGTTGCTGTGAGAATTGAGCAAGTTTTTCTTATGCCTGTTGCGGGCTTAAGTGTGGCGACCCTGACACTGATCTCGCGCAACAATGGAGCCAAACTCTACTACCGTATCCGTCCAACTATTCATTTTGCACTGCGTTATGGGTTTATATTTAGTGCCATTGGTGTTATCTCTTTTTTTCTCTTTGGAAATTTTCTCTCTTCTCTTTTAACAAACGATACAACTATCATGCATCTGAGTACAACCTATCTTCGTATTTGTGGTTTTGCTTTTTTTGCTTTTGTTATTATTTTTATCTCTATTGCTATGCTGCAGGGTATTGCCAAACCAAAAATAATTTTTCCTCTCAGTCTTTACAGACAAGTCATAGCACCTGTTTTACTCTTTAGCTTCTTCTCTCTTTTTCATCTACCAATAGAGTCTATTTGGTTTGGTTTAAATGTGATTATTTTCTCATCAGCACTCTACTTATGGAAACATTCAAACATCCAATTAAGCAAACTCTACCAAGAGCGTCATTTTAATGCACCCCAATGAGACCCAATGTTCAGACTTGCTTTGAGTGGGATGTTAAGTGGCATCACATTTTCCATAATCTCACGAAAGCGTTCTCCTAAAACTTCTGCATCCTCTGCATTCACTTCAAAAATAAGCTCATCATGAATCTGTAGCAACATTTTTGCATCTAATTTTTCTGCTGCAATAACATGCTGTAATGTGTTCATACTCAACTTTATCAAGTCACTTGCACTCCCCTGAAACACAGAGTTTACACTCTCACGCTCATAAGCTGCTTTATACATCGGTGTTGCGTTTTCATAGTCAAAATAGCGACGGCGTTTGAGCAGTGTTTCGACATATCCAAACTCTTTGGAACGCTCCACAATACTTCTAAAATAGTGTTTTACTGTTGGAAAAGAGGCAAAATACTTCTCTATAATCTCTTTTGCCTCTTTTGTTGTTATACCCAAGGTATCACTCAATTTTTTCTGTCCCATTCCATATAAGAGTCCAAAATTGACTGTTTTTGCAATGTTGCGTTTTGCAGCTGCCTGAGCTTCGCCAAAGAGCACAGTCGCTGTTTGCAGGTGAATATCTTTTCCCTCTTTAAAAGCATCGACTAAGACACTATCTTGTGAAAAGTGTGCCAACAAACGCAACTCTATTTGTGAATAATCTATTCCTATAAGTTTTTTTCCCTCACCCGCTACAAAAGCCTCACGAATTTTCAAACCGAGTTTTGTTCTTGCAGGAATGTTTTGAAGATTTGGATTTTTAGAACTTAAACGCCCTGTTGCTGTTCCTGTTTGCACAAAAGAAGTATAAATACGACTTTTTTCATCTGCACGACTTAGTTTTAAAAGTGGTTCTATGTAGGTTGAGTAGAGTTTATAGACCTCTCTATACTCTAAAAGTTTAGGGATGATTTCATGTTTATCTTTGAGTTTACTTAAGACTTTTTCATCTGTTGAATACCCTGTTTTTGTTTTCTTTCCTACTGGTAAAGCCAAGGTCTCAAAAAGTACCACACCAAGCTGTTTTGTGGAGTTAATGTTAAACTCACTCCCTGCAAGGGTATAAATACTTTGTGTGAGTTGTGTAAGCATCGCTTGCACCTCTGTCGAAAAATTTTCCAAAAAGTCTGCATCTACTGCTATGCCCTCTTTCTCCATAGCTAGCAATGTTTTTATAAAAGGAACCTCTACCTCTTTTGCTTCTTTGATGAGATGCTCAGCATCTTGGAGGGCAAGTTTTTGTAAAAAGAGATTGTAGAGTTTATAGGTAATGAGGGCATCTTCTGCTGCATAAACGCAGGCATCTTGGAGGGCAACACTTGCAAAAGTCTCTCCCTTTTTCACAGTATCTTTAAAAGCGACCATCTTATGGTTGAGTAACTTTTCAGAAAGCTTATCTAAACTCAATGCTGATTCAGGGTTAATCAACCATGCTAAAATCATACTATCATTCTCAATACGCAAGCTGTCATCTTCTAAAAAACGGGTTACAAAATGTAAATCAAACTTCATGTTATGCCCAACAACTTTAGCATTGAAAATCTTTCGTATTGCCTGTTTTGCTTGAGCTTCACTCACTTGTGCTTCCACACCCAAATAAAAATGGGCAAAAGGAACATAATATGCCTCTGTATCACTCATACAAAAACTAAACCCGACAAGTTTATCTTTGGCATAATCCAAGCCTGTTGTCTCTGTATCAAAAGCAACGAGGGTCTGAGGTGTTAAAGTCTCTAACACTTGCTCAAGCACTTTGTTATCGGTAATAAGTGTTGCTTGAAACTCAAGTTGTTGCGTTTTTTCTTCTTCTATAGAGGCTGCTGCTTGTTGTTCTTGTGAGACTTGATTTTTTGCATGTAAGACCCTTAGGATTGCATTTTGTTCATACTTTACAAGCTCATCATAAATATTTAAAAATGGATTTTCTACATCCATTTTATACTCTTCAAAATCCATACTCTCAAAAACATCGCGTTTGAGTGTCACTAATGCTTTAGACATATAGGCAGCCTCTTTGGATGCAAGCAGTTTTTTTCCCATTGCCCCTTTTATCTCATCAACATGTGCATAAATATTATCTAAAGTCTCATACTCACGGAGTAACTTTTCAGCTCCAACTTTACCGATTCCTTTGACACCAGGAACATTATCGGCACTGTCTCCAAGTATAGATTGGTAATCAGTAAACTGTTTGGCACTCACACCATACTTCTCATAGCACGCTTTTTCATCAATTTTCTTACGTTTTATGGCATCATAAATGATAGTCTCTTTGGCATCATCTATAAGTTGGTATAAATCTTTGTCATGTGAGACAACTCGTACTTTATAGCCCTCTTTTTGTGCTAAATGCGTTACTGTGGCTATCATATCATCTGCTTCATACCCATCCATTCCAAGTGTTTTATAACCCATCTTATCAATCCACTCTATAGCAATAGGAAGCTGCATAGAGAGTTCAGGTGGTGGTGCTGAGCGGTTTGCTTTATAATTTGGGTCTATCTCATTACGAAAGGTATCCCCTTTTGTATCAATCGCAAAGATGATGTAATCACTATCATGCTCTTTTTGCAGTGTTGCTATAAAATTGGTAAATCCAGTGAGCAAACCTGTAGGAAAGCCCTCTTTGTTTTTAAGATGTTGTGGCAATGCATAAAATGCACGGAAGAAAAATCCAAATGTATCTATAATGGTGACTGTTTTTGACATGAAAGTATGTGCCTTTTTTAGGCTGATTATATCATATTTTTAAAAATCCTATGCCATGGTAGATAGTAAATGCCCCATAGAGTAAAACAGCAATAGAGGAGAGACTCATCATCATATTTCTAAAACTTGTAGCAGAGGCTAAAGAGGCTAAAAAACCAACACCAAACATCGCTGGAATAGTACTCATTCCAAAAATTGCCATCACTAAAGCTCCTAAAAATGGATCCGCTGTTCCTGCAGCCGTAATGGCAAAAAAGTATACAAAACCACAAGGAAGCAAACCATTAAGCATGCCAAGTGCAAAAAAACTTGCGTTTGATTTGGAGTTAAGTATCTTTTTAAAAGTGACTTTATAAAGATTTGAAGAAGAAAACGAGTGTTCTATAATGGTTAAAAACTTGAGTTTTCCCATGAGAGAGAGTCCCGCTAAAATCATCGCAATCCCCACAATAATCAAAACAACACCCCGTGAAGTATTTGAAAACTGTATCACACTCCCAAGGGTTCCAAAAAGTGCTCCAAGCATGGTATAGGTACTTACCCGTCCAAAGGAGTATAAAAGATGGGCACTGCTTTTAGAAAATTTTGAGCTTGCAGGTTCTATTTTAATGGTAGAGTATGCAAGTACAATCCCCCCGCACATCCCTATACAATGTCCAAAAGAACCTAAAAAAGCAATAGTAATTATAGTTATAAAATCTGCTGTTTCCATCTATTATCCTAAATTATTTTCATAATTATATTCATTAATAATTACAATAATGTTAAATGAGAGTCATTATCTTCTTTTTTTTCCTTTCCCTCTATCATCATAAAGTAAAAATCTTCGTAAATCCTCTTGTAACTCTGCATCTAAACTCTCCCAAATTTTGCTCTTTTGCTCAAAACGTGCCAAATCTTCTTTTTTGGACTTTTTTATATCGCGAATGAGGTAGTGATAACGAACAATTTTCTTCGTATACTCACTGATAAAGGGCCAATTTTTAATGATTTGATAACTTCTCTCTTCATGATCTGTGAAACTCCACTCATCAAATTCATAATCCTCTGCATCTTTTTTAAACGCAGTAAAAGGTTTGCCTATATCATGCAAAAGTCCCGCAGCAAAAAAACGAAACTCTCCTGCTTTGAGTGCATAGTATGTTACTCGCAGGGTATGCACAAGAACACCATGCTGGTGCCATAAATTTTGTGTAAAAAAAAGAGAATCTAAAAATGCATACGAGAATATCTTGTTATTGACACGATTCAAAACGACTCCTTTGCCATAGGATGATAGACATCAACTGTATCTTTTAAATCCTGTTTTTGTATATGGGTGTATATTTGTGTTGTTATTAAAGAAGCATGCCCTAAAAGCTCTTGGACTACCCTTAAATCTGCTCCGCCTACAATCAGTGCAGTCGCATACGAGTGTCTTAAAATATGGGGAGAAACACCCAAATACTTCTGTGTAATTTTATAAGCAGAAATACGGCTCAAGGGGGTGCCTTTGTAGTTCATCCACACAAATTCTTTCTCAAAAGGAGCTTCTCTGAGATAGTGTGTCAATGCATCGAGTGCCACAGAAGCAACAGGAATTAAACGCTCTTTCTCTCCTTTTGCATGGCGAATATGCAACCACTCTTCTTCTATATCTTCTGATTGCAAGGCTAAACATTCACTAATCCTCGCCCCTGTTGCATATAAAAAAAGTATTAAAGCATAATCACGTAAGCCTATCCAAGTTGTTCTATCTATGAGTGCTAGGGCATTTTGAATCTGCTCAAATGATAAAAACTTTGGGAGTTTTTTCGGAATTTTTGCGAGGTGTAATTTTGTATTCTCTACTATGAACTCTTTTTTATAACAAAAGTCAAAAAATGAATTGACAGAGGAGAGTTTTCGATTGAGTGTGCGTTTGTTTTTATAACTGCTCAAAGTGCTAAACAAAGCCTGAGTATCAAGCTCTATGAGTGCTTTTTTACTCAAAGCCTCTATTTGAAGTAAATCTGTTTCGTAGGCTTGAATACTCTTTGCACTTAAAGCCTTTGAGATATGCAAATACTCTAAAAAAGCTTCAAGCTCATTGGACATATGCAAAGAGTTATTTAACGACTATCGTCTCATCATCGACATAAAATGCTTTGTTTGTAACAAAAACATAACCATCATCAAAATCTGCTTCATGGACACTATAATCTTTCATATTTTTATCTAAAACAATCACATAGCCCTCTTTTTCTAAAATGTAGAGTTTCTCTTTGCCAGCAATCATACCAAGAAAGTGAGCAAAAGGAAATTTAATCTTTGCATTAAGCTGCAAGTCTGGTGTGAGTGAAATTATTTCACCCTGTTTTGTTGCCACATAAATATTTTTTCCATCATACACCATCGTTCGTATGTCGTATTTCGCACGTATCTCTTTTTCGGACATTGTTAAAATTTTATAACCCGTTGCAGCGACTATTTTGCCATCAATCATTTTAAAATAAATCACATTGTTAAATTTATCATCAGCCGAGACAATAACACTACGAAGCTTTTTCTTCTTCTTTGCATTGACAATAATCACTTTTCCATCAAGCGTGGAAAAAACAACTAAATCATCTAAGAAATAAGGATTCACAATTTTTCGATTGACTGCAAGAGACTCAGAGCCCTGATCTTTAAAAAAAGCTTTTTTCTCTTTAAGTGAGTAGAGTGCAAGTTCATTATCTGCAAAAAGCACCGCTAAGGTATCTGCTTTTACACTCGCACTTGCAACTGTTTTGTGAAGATTCAGATTTTCTATTTGTGTAGCATCTTGACTTGAAGTAAGTGTAAGATTTCCATCAATAGTTGCAGTAATGACCCAATTGTCTGAGTAAGAAACAACACGTTCATCTTCTCTTACTTTCATTTTGACAATGCCATCTTTTGTTAAAACACTACCATCTTCAAGGAGTGCAACATTGAGACTTGTATCGACAATAGACTCATCAAGCTGCCCATATTTTTCCCAATCATTCCCAAGTGTTTGCGGTTCATAAACTCTTTTTGTACTACAAGCACTCAACAGCAACAAAAAAACAGTAGCAAGACTGAGAAAAAAAGAGCTTCTCATCATAATACTATTTCACACCATAGTGCATTAAAGCATTTGCAACTTGTGCTATAGGTGATTGGATACTAATAAGTGCCAGTTTTTCATGTGCTTTTTGAAATTGTGCATCTTGCATCTCTAAAACAGCAATTTGTACATTTGCCAAGTCTTTATACATTGCATTTTCTCTGAGTGTATATGCTGTTAAGAGTTTAATATCTTGAGACATACTTGCCACATTATAACTTGCCAAATCACCAATAAGTGGTGTTTTTGAGTTTTTGAGTTTTTTCAATGCTTCTATATCTTGCGTTTGCACTGCTCTTTTGTACTGCCAAGCATCGTAAAGTGCTGGACTTAAAGTGTGTAACTCTTCTGCAAGGAGTTTATCAGTCGGTGTTTTTTCCAAACTCGCGAGTGCTGCGTTTGCACTCTCAAGTCTGTTTTGTTTATTGACTGTATAAGCAACATTACCACCCACAAGGAGGATAACAACGACAACAGCAGCTATCATAAGATTTTTGTATTTTTTTACAAATTTCTCTGTCATCACCGCTTTTTCAAAAAACTTCTCTTCAGAGTTTAACTCTTCTTTTACCATTTCTATATCTTGTTTTAGACTCAAAATATTCCCTTGTTCATATATAAAGTTCCTAATACTACCCATAACTAAGTTAAAGTTTGTTAAAATAGTGCTAAATTTCTTTTTAAAGGATTCCTATGCAAGTAGATGAAGCACTCTTGAGCAAACTAGAGAAACTTTCATTTTTAAAAGTCAGTGATGATAAACGCGAAGCAATCATCTCCCAACTCTCAGAGATTGTAAGTTTTGTCGATAATCTGAGTGCACTTGATACAAGTGGTGTTGATGCTCAATTTGCCATGAACGATGCACAAACAATACTTCGAGAAGACACTCCCGCTTGTGAGCGACAAATCAATGATGATATTCTCTCTCATGCACCAAAAAGTGCAGAGCACTTCTTTATAGTTCCAAAAATCATCGAGTAAAACATGATAAAAGTGTATGGAATTAAAAACTGTGACAGTGTCAAAAAAGCA
>JALWON010000305.1 GCA_027083475.1 Sulfurimonas sp. | reverse complement strand
CGACACAACTGTCGGTTTTTTATCGCAAAATAAACAAAAACTTCAAGACATTAAGTCTCGAAGCAGTGCCAAACCTTTTATAAAAGTTTATAAAAACTTCAAAAGCTTACAAACTCGCATTCCAAGTCTGCACAAAAATTTACTCCGTCGCTCCAAAAAAACCACTTTTATTGTCAAAAACAGAGCCTTTCGAGTCTCTTCCTACCATCTTCACTCGACCCTGCTTCATGCTTCTTGGTACTACTCAACATCAGCAAATGCAGCAGGAAAAAATTTTGAAAGAGTTTTTTGTGAAGCAAAAGCCGATATAATAATAGAAGATAAAAATTTATTGCAAGAAAAAACGGCATCTTCTCTTATCCAATTAAATGCAAAACACAAAAGGAGACTTCGATGACAAAACTCTTACAGGCACTACTCACAGGATTATTGTTCACTTTTCTTTTGGATGCCTTTCTCTTTGTAGGCATTAAAATCAATTATATTGACTTCTATCACATTCAAGTCTATTACAATGTTCTTTTTGCAGACCATCAAAACATTTTCATTTTTAGCTTTTTCACACTCCTTATTGGCTTTATCACTACCTATGTAAACAATGCGAAACTCTCACTTATTTTTGTAGGTTCCCTCTTTGTACTTGCCATAGCAACACTCATAGCACCTTTAGGAAAAATGCTTGGAGAGATGATGTTCCTCCAAAAAGATATGCTTCTCAAAGATAAAAAGTATACATACAGAGGAGATAGCTACTATAATGGAAGAAAAAAAATCACATTTTACGATTATGAACTAAAAAAAGTTATAATTTTAGATAAAAAAAGATTACTTAAGGATTAAACATATGAAACATATCTCTTCACTCTCAGCTGGAGTTGGACTTGGAAGTACAGGAGTGCTTATGATGAGTCTGCTTACAGGTTGTGAAGCACCACAAGAGCAGGCACAAAATAAATTTTTAGTCATTGAGCAGCAAGCCAATGGAAAATATATCGTTGTTGAGGAGATGCCAACAGAGGGTCCAACTCGTGCTATTATTCGTGAAAAAGATGCCTATGGAAATGTTACTGAACGCTTTATGAATGAGGCCGAGATGAAAGCACTTGCCGAACAAGAGTACCAAAAGGTACAAAATGGCACAAGTGAAACTACACAGCCAAATGGTGGCTCTGAGGGGATGGGTCTTGCAGGGACTATTCTTGCCGTTGCAGCAGGTTCGCTCATGGGAAATATGATAGCAAACTCTCTTTTTAATAACAAAAACTTCTCACGAAACGCAACAAGTGCAAACAAAAGTGCTTACAGTCGTTCAGCTGCTGGAAAAGCTGCCCGTAAATCTTCCACAAAAAAGAGTTTTTTTGGAAGTTCCAAAAAGAGTTCTACAAGAAGTAGCGGAGGATTTTTCGGCGGATGATACAGTTACAAAACCTTCAAAGCATTCCTGATGACAAACTCGAAGCCCTTGGCTTTAGCTGGCATACAGACAGTGATGCAAGTAAATATGTAAGTGACCAACTCGTAAAAGTGACACCCCAAGAAGCAGAAGCCTACTATGAAGCAGGCAATACGTTGTATGATATGTATGTGCAAGCAGCCGAACATGTCATAGAAAATGACCTCTTTTTTGAGTTAGGCATCCCTTTCAATCTTGTAGATGTCATTAAAAAAAGTTGGGAAAATGATGTGCATTGGCATATTTACGGGCGTTTTGATTTGGCAGGTGGCATTGATGGAGAGCCTATTAAACTCATCGAGTTCAATGCAGACACCCCTACTTCCCTTTTTGAATCAGCCATCCTGCAATGGGCACTTTTAGTGCATAATAACATGGATGAAGAGCGACAATTTAACACTATTTATGCATCTATTCAAGAAAACTTCAAAAGGCTCATTACTCTTTTTGATGATACAAGTACATTTGATGAACGCTATGATGGCTGGAAAATTCTTTTCTCTTCAATCTCCAACAATGATGAAGAAGAAGTCACAACCAAACTCCTCCAACAAATCGCAACGGATGCAGGGTTTAACACTGGGTTTGAGTACTTAGAAAATACACACTTTGATGAAGAAGGCATTTACGACGCAGATGAGAACAACTATGAGTACTGGTTTAAACTCTATCCTTGGGAGGATATAGCCATTGATGAACCAGAACTCGCAACCACACTCACAAGTATCATGAACAAGCAAAAAGCAATTATTCTCAATCCTGCTTACACACTGCTCTTTCAATCAAAAGGGATGCTCAAAATTCTTAGTGATCTTTTCCCTGATTCTCCTTACCTTTTAAAAACATCCTTTGAACCACTTGCTAATACAAAACAAGTGGAAAAAACTGTGTTTGGAAGAGAAGGAGCCAATACAAAAATCATTGAAAAAAATGGGAGTTGTTCAGCACAAACAGAGGGACCTTATGAAAATCATAAAAAAATATACCAAGAATTTGTCGAGTTTCCAAAAGATGCGCAAGGTGCAAAATACCAAGCAGGTCTCTTTTTTGCCTACGAGTCATGTGGACTCAGCTTTCGCAAAGGGGGCGATATTTTAGACAATATGAGTAAATTTGTAGGGCATCTTCTTACATAGCCTCTAAAATTTCTATTCTCTTTTGATACAAAGTAAGTTCTTGCTTTTTATCATATTTGAAAGCACCTTTTGCAAGGAGCTTATATTTGTTTAGCAACATTGCTATAATGTCTCTTTTGTGTAAAGGAGAAGCATCTCTTAGAAGCTTCTCCAATGTTTGTACACGAAATCTATCCATCCCCCAATATTTAAAACTGAGTTGATTCTCATGTCCAGCATATTTTTTGATGAGTTTTTTATCTATCAAAGCTATCTTCTCATTACGTGTAATCCTCAGCCATAAGTCATAATCTTCGCACACTTCTAAACTCGTATCAAAAAGACCATACTTCTCAAATAAACTTTTATGCAGACAAGCAGAAGAAGGGGCAATGTTGCAGTAAGCAAGATTTTCTAAAAAGGCATTTTTGCCTATTTTTTTAAATTTTTTAGGGATTTGTATCTCTTGATGATTGCGGATCCAAATTTCATCCGTGTAACTCATCAAGATTTTGCTATTATTTTTATGAAAATCGACATGTTCTTGCAGTTTGTTCTCTTGCCAACTATCATCTGAATCTAAAAATGCAATCCATTCATATTTTGCCATGGAAACACCACGATTACGAGCAGCAGAGACACCACTGTTTTCTTGATAAATATAAAGAATATGGGGAAAATCTTTTTGAATTGTTTGTGTAGCATCATCTGAGCCATCATCTACAACTATCACCTCTTTGGGAGGATATGTTTGTGCATATACCGACTCAAGTGCCCGTTTTAAAAATGTATACCGATTATATGTAGGAATAATAACCGATATATTCACTTTTACCAGACTTTTATCTCGTTATAAAGACTATCGCGTTCTACTGGGGTAAAACCACTGTTTTTAATGAGTGCGGTAAAATCTTCTAACACAACACCATGCGCACTCTTTGCCCCTGCTGCTGAATTGATAGACTCTTTTTCTATCGTTCCATCAAGGTCATTTGCACCAAATTCTTGTGCAACAAGTGCAAGATTAACCGTAGAAGTCACCCAATATGCTTTAAGATTTTCCACATTATCAAGCACTAAACGCGAGACTGCCATTGTTTTTAAAATCTCATTGGCTGTAATTGGCTTTTGGATTTTAAGGTAGTTGTTTTCTGTTTGATACACAAGGGGAATAAAGCAATTAAATCCACCCGTTTCATCTTGTAAATCACGAATACGCATCATATGGTCAATGCGATTTTCACGCGACTCAATATGCCCAAAAAGCATAGTAACATTAGACTTTTTCCCTCGCTCATGCCATTTTCTATGGATCTCTATCCATTGATCAGAAGTGACCTTGCCTTTACAGATGTTATCACGCACTGTTTCATCAAAAATCTCAGCACCTCCACCGGGCATAGAGTCCACACCATTTTCTATCATCAAGTCTAAAATAGCATCATAACTCAACCCATGATGGCGAGACAAGAAATCAACCTCAGCTGCCGTTAATGCCTTAATGTGCATATGCGGGTAGTGCGTTTTAATCTTTTTAAAGATACTCATATACCAATCGAGTGTGACATTTGGGTTATGTGCAGAGACAATATGCACCTCTTTTGCCCCACGAGTATCTATCTCTGCCACTGTTTTTAAAATCTCTTCATGGCTCATCGTGTATTGGTTTGGATTTTTACGTGTTGCACTGTAGGCACAAAACTTACATACATCCGCACACACATTCGTAGGGTTAATATGACGGTTAATAT
>JALWON010000304.1 GCA_027083475.1 Sulfurimonas sp. | reverse complement strand
CTCCTCTGTGTTACCCGTAGGGAGGGATAAAAAAAGCGATCTTGCACAAAACTTTTCATCGCCATAGCTACGGCTATGACTCATAAAAGCTTTTGCACAATCTCATCTTTTTTTCTTCCCTCTGAGAAGTACTAGGGTTTTTAGAGGTGCCCTTCAACACCATTGACTTAAGAGAACAGAGTTTGCTTATAAAGAGTAAAAAAGCAAAGTGAAACCGATGAAAGATTTAAAAAAAACACTGCAACAATCAAGAATGTTATCGTGTCTGAAGAGTTTAAAACAACCCATAAAGGTAAAGTTACAGACTTTACACGAGAGAGAAAGTTAAATTTTGTGACAACACTCAATATCATGCTTAAAAAAAGCAGTAAATCTCTACAGAACACCCTTAATGACGCCAAAGAGAAACTTTTAACATTCTCTCAAAAAACTTACGAGAGCGTCAGTGCTGGTGCTTACACAAAAGCAAGAGCTAAATTAAACTATACCGCATTCATAGAGCTTTACAGACTTGTTCGTGAGCAATTTTATGAAGATGGGGATTATCATCGATTTAAAGGCTTTAGACTCTTAGCCGTTGATGGTTCAAAAGTGATTCTTCCTGAGAGTGATAATATTAAAGCAACATTTACATCTACTATAGCGAAAAATCAGATGGAAGATTTTTCTAAAGAGGTTGTACAAGCAAGAGCTTCTGTTTTGTATGATGTTTTAAACAATATCGTCATTGATGCTACCTTGGAGGATAAAGCCAAAGGAGAACGGGTGTTAGCGATATCACATCTGCAACATACTAATGAAAATGATCTGATTGTTTTTGATAGAGGCTATCCTTCCATAGAACTCTTCTCCTATATTTTTAGTAGCAGTGCTGAGTTTTTAGTAAGAATCAGACGAAACAGTTTTAAGCAGGTTGCTTTTTTATTTGCTCCGCATTGCTCACAAGATGATATTACTATTGAGGTTAAGGCACCTAAAAAAATTAAAGAGACACTTTTAAAAAACAATTTGCCAACAACAATGCAAATTAGATTTGTGCGTGTCGTCTTAGATAATGATGCTGTTGAAGTGTTAGCAACCAGTGTGCTTAATCATACAGTATTACAGACAAGCGACTTTAAAAATCTGTATCACAAACGATGGGGTATTGAGACCTTTTTTCATATTCTTAAAAACAGACTCTCATTGGAAAACTTCACGGGAAATACCGCACTCGCCGTACAACAAGACTTTTATATTACAATGTTTTTATCCAATTATGAATCGCTATTAGTCTATGATACCAACATTGCATTGACAGAAAAAACAGAAACTTATAAAAATGCTCAAAAGGTTAATAAATCTATATCTTTTAATACCATCAAACAAAAGAGTTTTGAACTCTTTTATGGGAATCAAAATATTGATACTGTTCTTGAAGAGATGCAAAAACTGTTTCAAACGACACCTACAGCCATTAGGCCAAACAGACCCAATAGGAAAAGGCTTGATAAAGATAAAAATAAATCTACCATCCATACGAACTCAGCCAATTTTTACAAAAGAAAAAAGAAAGTAATTTAATTTGTTATTGCTTAAGTCAATGGTGTTGAAGGGCACATCTAAAAACCCTAGTACTTCTCAGTAACACAGAGGAGTACTAGGGTTTTTAGATGTGCCCTTAATTTAACTTGCTATTTTTATCTGCTTTAATGCAAGTTTATGAATAACAGATGAAATAAGTGTTTGATACGGAAGTCCCTCTTCAAGAGCAATCGCTTTTATCTTCTCTATATCATCTTCAAAGAGTCTGATATTTAAAGATTTCTTTTTCGTTTTTTTCTTAATCGTATTTATGGCAGCTTCTTTAAAAAAAGAATTTTTACTCTCTAATTCTTCTTTATTCAATGGTTTATAATTACCACTCGCAACATCTTCTTCAAGTGCTTCAAAGAGTTCTAACTCTTCTTCTGAATAGATTTGTCTCTTTTTCATAGCTCAACCTTTCAAATAATATTTTGTATGTTTTCTACTTGGGTAGATTGTTTTCAAAAATATTGTCTCTTCATCACTCACAAAAGGAACAATATAAACATAATCATTCAGAACAACAACCAAACACTCTTGATTATCATGTGTAGGACTTGGTATAACATCGAGCAGTTGGTCATTTTTTAAAGCATAGAGTACATCTTCAAATGAGACTTTTCTCTCGCTATTTTTGAGTATATTGTTTTTCTCTTCACTCCAATCATAATGCACAATCGAGCCCTTCCTTATCCTAGATAAAAAATTGTATCTACATTGTAGCCTATTTTTTTGAAAATAAGTTTAGACAATCCCGACATTCAAATATCTACGCATA
Source organism: Sulfurimonas sp. (assembly GCA_027083475.1). GTDB lineage: Bacteria > Campylobacterota > Campylobacteria > Campylobacterales > Sulfurimonadaceae > Sulfurimonas. The sequence goes on along the minus strand of JALWON010000304.1, from coordinate 1,978 downwards.
AAAGCCACCTCTTTTGGTGCATAGGTTTGTGTTAAAAGTACTTTTTGCTCATTGTAAGTTACTTTCCCTTGAGGCGATATGATTGCACTCATTTTTGAGCACTCTTCATTGGCACTATCGCTTGCTACGACATAACACTGATTCATAATGGCGAGGGCTTGTGTGAGTGTTTTAAAATGCTCTGCTCTGAGGGCACCCCACCATGCAGGCACAGCGACAATGTCTGCTCCCTCTATCTGTTGCCACAGTGTTTTAAAACGCAACTCAAAACAGACTAACAGGGCTATCTTGATGCCATCAATTTCTACTATTTCGACATCCTCATCTTTTCCTTGCTCAAAGTGCTTCTCCTCTTCACCTAAGGTAAAAAGTTTTGCTTTTGGTCTTTTAGAAATCTCTTTGCCATTGTGAAAAATCTTTGCCATATTAAAGACTCTATTCCCAATTTTTTCTATCACTGTGAGTATCACTGTTTTGTTATGTGAGGCTTGTGTGAGTGCTGCGTTTGCTTTCGTTGCAAAAGCTACCACAGCTTCAAAGTTCTCATAATCAAAGCCTGTTAAGCAGACTTCTGGAGCAACGATAATGCTATGGTCGGGAGTTGCATCTATAAGGGAGAGGAGTGTTTGCAGGTTTGCATCATAATCGGGAGTTGTTTCAAAACAGAGAGAGCATAGTGTATGCTCCTCTTTTTTAGAAGTCATCATCAAAACTCAAACTACCTTTGGAGTAGTTTGTCACATTGCCTTCAAAAAAGTTTGTTTTTTGGTCATTAAATTTTGCAAAGTCATCAACCCATTTGATAGGATTACTTACATTGTAAATCTTCTCAAACCCTACAGAACGGAGTCTGTCATCTGCCAAATACTTAATATATTGTTCAACAATATCATCTGTTAAACCTAAGATTTGTCCTTGGGTAATGTATTTGCCCCATGTTACTTCTAGCTCTACAGCCTCTTCAAACATCTCAATAACTTCGGCTTTAAGCTCCTTGGTAAAAAGATCTGCACGCTCTTTTCGAAGAGTATTGATAAGGTTTTGAAAAAGCACTAAGTGTGTCACCTCATCGCGCTGTATAAAACGAATCATCTGTGCAGAACCAAGCATTTTTCCTGAACGTGCTAAAGTATAAAGATAAGTAAATCCACTATAAAAGTAAATACCCTCTAAAATTTGGTTTGCAAAACAGGCTTTGACAAAGTTTGTCTCACTCGGATTTTTAGAGAGTTCTTGATAGACTCTTGCAATAGCATCATTTTTATTTTTAAGCATCATATCTCGACGCCATAGTTCATAAATCTCAGCAGAATTTGTGGAGATGCTATCAACCATAACGGCATAAGATTGTGAATGCAAAGCCTCTTCAAAACTTTGACGCACTAAAATCAAATTTATCTCTGGTGAAGTCACATAAGGGTTAATGTTATCAATGAGATTATTTGTTTGTAAAGAGTCCATAAAAATCAGCTGTGAAAGTGCCTTGTCATACGCAGTTTTTTCAGACTCTGTGAGTTGTTTATAGTCATTAACATCACGGGTCATATCGACCTCTTTTGGAAACCATGTGTTGTTAAGCATCATCTCCCATAAGTTGTATGCCCATTGATATTTTATATTGTTCAGTTCAAAAATACCTGTTGGATTTCCTCCAAATATTTTTCTATCATTTACATTTTCGGTTGAATCTGGATTATATATCTTTTTTCTATTCATGACGATATTATAGCTTGTCAAAGTAAATTTAAAGTTTATCTCAACTACACTAAGCTACAATGTTTTTAAATTATTTTTTCTAATAATAAGGATTTGATTATGGGATTTTTTGGTAAAAGTGCCCTTGAGATACAACACCAACAACTCAAGAGTGAATATAGCAATCTTCAAGAGGAGAACAACAGTCTCAAAGAAAAAATCGCACAGCTTGAGAGCGAACTCCATGAGATACAAAACAATGATACTCCGGATAAGCTCGAAG
>JALWON010000303.1 GCA_027083475.1 Sulfurimonas sp. | reverse complement strand
TGATACTTACATTATGGCAGGAGTTGAAGCCTTTGCTGGGACAAATACTCGAAGTTTTGGAGCGGATACACAGAACAAACATCTCTATGTCAGCTATCTTAAAAGTAGTGTAGATGTTGGTGATGATTTATCTGTTTTAGGAGGAGTAAGTATCGCTCATGGGAATAACTATGATAACAATGTTACAAACCCTACAAATATATATGGTCTTGACCTAACACTTCGTGAGCAACTTGGAAGTTACTCTTCTCTCATTTGGCAAAGCGAATTTTTACAAAGAGACAAAGATTTAGGAATAAAAACTGATAAACAATCAGGACTCTACTCTGAACTTATTTATCAATACAACAATAATTGGTCAACAGGTGTTCGTTATGATACTATTTTAAAAAATGATACAGACCTCTCAGCTTATAGTGCTATTGACACAAGTAACTTAGAGAGATATACAGCTAAAATTGATTATCACCCTTTTCCTATGTCGCGTTTACGACTCCAATACAGTTATGATAGAACAAAAGTCATAGCAGGTGAGAGAAAGAATATTAGTGAGATTTTAATGTCTCTCAACATTGCAGCTGGTGCACATGGCGCACACAACTATTAGGAGAAGATTATGAAAAAATTACTACTACTCACGATTTTGTTACAGGGTTTCCTTTTTGCCTCACTTCGAGTCGATACAACCTACTCAACTATGGGTAAAATTACACAAGAAATAGGTGGGGATTTAGTCTCTGTAACCGTGCTTGGCAGTGCAAAATACGACCCGCACTTTATCGTACCAAAACCCTCACTCATCTCGAAACTCCGCCGTGCTGATTTACTCATCATCAATGGTGGAGGCTTAGAACTTGGTTGGTTACCACCGCTTCTAAGAGCCGCAAACAATGCAAAAATTCAAAATGGGGCAAAAGGTCTTTTAGATATGTCTCACTCCATCAGCATGATAGATGTACCTACTTCTGTCTCTCGTGCCTTTGGCGATGTCCATGCTCAGGGGAATCCGCACTTTGTAACAGACCCTCATCAAGTCCTTGTTATGGCAGAAGCCATTAAGCAAAAGCTTATAGAACTTGACCCTGAAAATGAAAAAATATATCAAGACAATTTCAATGTTTTTCAAAAAAAATGGCAAAATTATCTACAAAATTTTGATACAAAAATGCAGATGTGTCGAGGGAAAAAAGTTGTGCAGTACCATGAACTCTATAACTATTTTCTCAAACGCTACGACATACAAAGCATTGGGAACATTGAACCACTCCCCGGCATTGCACCAAGTTCAAAACACACCTTAGAACTTATTATGAAAATGCGACAAAACCATGTCAAAACAATTTTGCAAGATGTCTACCATGAGCAAAAAACAGCTGCGTTTATCGCAGACAAAACAGGAGCAAAAGTGCAAATCATTCCTCATGACATTCATGCAGTCAAAGGCAGTAACACTTTAGAAAACTTTTACGACATCATCGGTAAAAGAATATGCAACTAATAATCCTGCTTTGGCCTGCATTTGTTCTAGCGATTTTACTCGTTTATATCCATGCCATTTTTGGTGTGGAGATTATCAAACGCGGTGTTATTTTTACTGACTTAGCCATAGGACAAATTGCAGCCATTGGGATGGCTTTGAGTGTTGCATTTTTAGGGGGTGCATACCAAACGCCACTCACACTGCTTTTTGCTACTTTCGCTGCCCTGCTAATCACTTGGGCAACCAAACGGGTACAAAATGTAGAAGCATTTATTGGCTTACTCTATGCACTTGGCATCTCCTCTATTATGTTAATCTTAGCAAAAAGTGCTGAGGGAATGGAGCTTTTTTCAAAACTGAGTGCAGCAGATATTCTCTTCACCTCTGAGCAAGATTTACTTCTCGATGCAAGCATTTACATCCCTATATCTTTGGTGATGTTTTTCGTTTATCCTCGAACAAAAGGGCTTCTTAAGGAGCTGCTATTTTTTATTATGCTTGCGTTTACCGTGACTTCTTCTGTACAATCTGCAGGTGTCTTAGTCGTTTTTGCTCTGCTCATCGCACCTGCCTATGCCGCCATTATACAAAAAAGATTTCCACTCTTAGCCTTTGCTTGGGTCTTTGGAATGCTCAGTATTATCGTGGCACTTTTCGTTTCGTATCATTTTGATTTACCTACAGGCTACACCATTATTTTTATCACTATTTTAGCGGCTCTTTTAAGTACTTTAAGCTAAAGAGGGGTAAAATAGTGCTACTTAATACTTATGGAAAATCATGCCAATAGCTACAGAAGCATTTAAAGAACGTTCAAACATTACTTCCTTAGCACTCTTAGATAAAGAGCATCTTGCATACTCAAGTGTCTACCATGGCATTCGTATCTTACAACTCTCCAACTACAAAACAAAGCACAAAATTACATTTGATGAGCTCTCCTCTAAAAGTACTGCGTTTTGTTTCAATGATGACAAATCACTCATGGCATTTGCCACAAACAACAGCATTTATATCCTGAGCATACTCACAAAAAAAATCATTAAAACCATTAAAGTCGGCAAAGCAACTGTGCTCAAACTCATTTTTTGCGATAAATACATCATTGCAGGAACAGATAAAGGGAGGGTTCTGCAGTATAGATATAACAACTCCACACAACTTGCACGCATCTGCTCTTTTATTCCTGCAAACAAAAGAGACAGGACAAGCTATGTCAGTGCTTTTAGTGTATGTGAGAATTACTTGGCTTCTACAGGTCATGGCGGGGCACTCTATCTCTTTGATGTCTTTTCCCATGCACAAAGAAGAACACTTATCCCCTCAGGTAATCGTATTGATGCCTTGCATTTCCTTGACAAAGAGCGGCTTGTCAGTGCAGATATTCATGGAAATATCCTTATTCACTTCCTCGTAGACCCAGAGAAAAACATCACAATTGATGCACCTTTTGACAACATTAAACAAATCATTACGATGCCAAATCCCCGCTTTATTGCCATCCTCGGGAAAGAGTCATATATCAGCCTAATTGATATAGAAGATGCCAAAGTTGCCCAAGTCAAATATGTACAATTTCCTGCAACACCTATGCAGATGCTCCTTGTTCATGAAGAACTTTTACTCGTTTCCTTGGCAAATCAAACGGTCATGGAAGTCAAACTCATCAGTGCAAAACAACTCCGTACAGCCCTCATTTATAATGAAATTGTAGAGGCTTATGACTTAGTAGAACAAGAGTTGATGATGCGCTACACACGCGAGTACAAGCTCCTTGAGAAACGCTTCAAAAGTATTTATGAAGAAGCAGCAGCAGCCCTAGTGAGTCAAAACAAATCCCTTGCACTCAAAACACTTAACCCAGTCAAAGATATTCCCTCCAAGAAAAAAGAGATTGATGCACTTTTTCGTGCCTTTGAAGAGTATAGTCGTTTTAAAGTCATCTACTTAGAGAAAAAATATGCCCATGCTTATGCTATGGCTGAAAAATACCCACCTTTAAAGCTCTCCCCTCTTTTTAAAAAAATTGAGGAGGCTTGGATAGACAACTTTACCAATGCACAGCGACATGTTTTAATGGGCAATGTAGGCAATGCACAAGTACTCCTTGATGAGTATATTACCATTATTTCAAAAAGAGAGATTATCACCCTGCTCCTGCGTCAAGATAAAGAGTATATACAATTTCTCAAAGCAATCAGCGAAAAAGATGCCCAAACAGTAGAAGATTTAGCCTATAAACACCCAAATTTCACTGCAACACCTACCTATATCGCCTTAAAAAATTCTACGAAAAAAAATATGCATGCTGTAGAGAACTTCATCCATGAAGGCAAACTCCTCCAAGCAAAAGAGCTCCTCCAGCAAATCAAACCAACACTCTCACTCAAAAAAGAGTTAAAAAAACTCCACCATAGACTCCAAGAGATGGCACAACTCAAACATGCCTACAAAAATAACAATTTTAAAACATGTTATGAACTTTTAGATACCTACTATTATCTCAATACAACACAATTAGGTGTTTTACTCAACAAACACTGGATTGAACTCATCAATAAATGTGAAGAGTACGCACTCAAAGCCAATCCAAACGCTATCAAAACAACACTCAACACCCTTCTCCTTGTTACAACCCGTACAAGCCGTATTGGTGATTTACTCAGAGTGAGCTTTCATGCAAAAATCAAAGCCTACTTAGCAAAACGCAGTCTCAAAGGAGCCCAAAATATTATCTACTCCTATATCGACATTTTTGGAAGTGACTGCGAAATAAAAACACTCATGAATATGTATGAAAAACTCTCCAAAAAAAGATTGGCTATTACCCAAGATGGCAACAATATCATC
>JALWON010000302.1 GCA_027083475.1 Sulfurimonas sp. | reverse complement strand
ACCATACCAAGTTCACGTGCCTCTAAGAGAGCTATTAACTCATCTGGGTCAATTTCACTTTGATTGACAAGGGCTTGACACTCCTCTTTTGTTAAACCACGTGAATGTGTTTGTACCGCTTCTTCCATGCCAAGTTCCAATCGTTTGTTGGCAGCAAATTCTGGAGTACAAAAGATGCCACAATGGCATACTCCACCCTCTGGAATTTCGTGTTCAATTGCTGGTTTACAAGGGCAAATTCTATCATCTACACTTTGTGGTTTTCCATCCACTTCTTCTACCATAAAACATGGACAAAATCTTTTGTTGTACATCATCTTATTACGAGCAAGACCCATTTGTACACCCTCATTCACTTCTGCTTGTGGGTTGTACTCCCAGTTAAATTGTTTCACAACTTTATCTGTAAACTTAATCGTTTTTTCTAGTTCCGCTATAAACTCTGGTGAATCCATCTCAATTTTTGTTATACTCATTTTTTCTCCTTCGTAGATTTAAATTTATTTGTTATTTCTTGCTTTGCCTTCAATAATGAAACGCAGTGCATTGAGTTTAATAAAGCCTTCGGCATCTTTTTGGTTATAGACTTCATCCTCTTCAAATGTAGAATACTCTGCATTAAAAAGAGAAACATCAGAACTACGTCCAACAACCATAACACTCCCTTTGTAGAGTTTGAGACGAACTGAACCATTGACATACTCTTGCGTTTGGTTGATAGCCGCTTGCATCATTTCACGTTCTGGTGACCACCAAAAACCATTATAGATAAGTTTTGCATATTTTGGCATCATCTCATCTTTAAGGTGTGCTGCTTCACGGTCAAGTGTAATAGATTCAATAGCACGGTGTGCTTTGATCATGATTGTTCCCCCTGGTGTTTCATAACAACCACGGGCTTTCATCCCTACAAAACGGTTTTCGACAATGTCCACACGTCCAATCCCATGTTTGCCACCAAGTTCATTGAGCGTTTTGAGCATAGTAGCTGGGCTTAACTCTTTTCCGTTGAGGGCAACAGGGTCTCCTTTTTTGTAATCAATGGTGATGTACTCTGCTTCATCAGGAGCTTTTTCTGGGGAGTTTGACCAAAGCCACATAGACTCTTCTGGTTCTGCTGAAGGGTCTTCTAAAATCCCGCCTTCATAAGAGATATGTAAAAGGTTTGCATCCATAGAATATGGTGACTTTTTCCCTTTTTTCTCAATAGCAATGCCATGCTCTGCTGCATAGGCTAAAAGTTTTTCTCTCGAGTTTAAATCCCATTCTCTCCATGGTGCGATAATAGTAAGAGTAGAGTCTTGGCCAAGATAACCCATCTCAAAACGCACTTGGTCATTTCCTTTTCCTGTTGCTCCATGACTGACACCATCAGCTCCAGTGATTTTAGCAATCTCGGCTTGGCGTTTTGCTATGAGTGGACGAGCAATAGAAGTGCCTAAAAGGTACTCACCCTCATAAATGGTATTTGCACGGAACATAGGAAAAACAAAGTCTTTTACGAACTCTTCACGTAAGTCATCTATGAAAATATTTTCAGGTTTGATGCCAAGTTCTAGTGCCTTTGCACGAGCAGGCTCGAGCTCTTCTCCTTGACCTAAGTCAGCAGTAAAAGTGACAACTTCACATTTGTATTCATCTTGAAGCCATTTTAAAATCACACTTGTGTCTAAGCCACCAGAGTATGCTAAAACGACTTTTTTTACTTCTTTTTTCATATAAAACCCACTCTAAAATAATTTTCGGGATTATATCTAAAAAAAGGTGAAAATTTGCTTATGTAGAGAAGTGTCTCAGGGGTGTTTAAGAGAGGGATAAAGTTTATTTATCCCTTGTGGTCAAATAAAACACCCGTAACTTCTTGCATTTTTGGGAGAAAATCTTGTGCCTGTTCAGCTGGAAATCTTCGTATCATCCTGTTTGATTTTGATTCAACAACAGAAACATAAAAAACATCTTGTGAATCAACACCAAATTTTAAATCAGTACTCATAGGGGCTAAAGCAGTGTTGAGTTTTTTGACCAAATCTTGAACATCTTGTGCCGTTTTTATTTTTGTTCCATGATTTTCTGCCTCTTGTGCCATTTCTTTTTGAACATCTTGGGTACTTGTTTTTTGTACCTGAGCGACTTGCTGTGCCTGTTCTGCTACTTTTGTACTTGTTTCACTTGGGGAAACCTGTGATTGTTGCTGCCTTGCAACATTTGCTATGCCATCCATGACGTGCTCCTTATAAATATAAAGTCCTAACACACATATCGGGCAAAAAAAAAATATCTTTAATATAATTTTTCATTTTTATGCTAATCTTTCATCAATGAATGATTATATACAGATTTTAAAATCAGAAACTATTTTGCAAAGACTCTCCGTTATTCAACTGATCTCCTATTTTGGAGCCTGGTTTAGTAATGTGGCTATTTATACACTGCTTTTAGAGATGGATGTCTCTGCGAGTGTTATCTCTTTTGTAGCCATGCTGCATTTTTTAGCAGGTGTCGTACAAGCTCCTTTTTCTGGAGCTGTTATAGATAGTTTGAAACCAAAAAAATTAATGTTAGGGATTATTCTCATAGAGTTGTTGGCAACATTTTTTCTGATTTTTGTTACTTCTGTTGATGATTTAATGCTTTTGTATGTTTTGATTTTTTTAAAAATGGCAGCAGCTTCGTTCTATTTTACAACGGAGATGTCCCTTCTGCCAAAAATATTACCTGTAAAAAAATTGCAAAAGGCAAATGAGATGCACTCTGTGATTTGGTCTTTTTCTTATACTTTAGGGATGTCTTTGGGTGGTTTTGTTGTCTATGCTTTTGGGGTAAAATTTGCCTTTCTTTTTGACAGTATAATGTTTTTGAGTGCATTTGTTTTACTCTATACATTAAAAATGGAAGTGGATTTGGTACATAAAAATGAAAATCTTGGAAAAATGATGCAAGATACCTTTGTATATCTCAAAAAAGAACCTTTAGCATGGCAACTGATGCTCTTGCATGCTTTTGTAGGACTCACTGCATTTGATGCACTTGTGGCTTTAATGGTAGATAAATATTATGCTGGATTGCTTGCAACCTCTTTAGCTTTAGGCTTACTGCATGCTTCGCGTGCTGTAGGTTTGGTCATTGGGCCGATGGTTTTATCAAAATTTTTAAACAATAGAGTTGTTGTGCTGCTGTTTTTTGCACAAGCACTTGCCGTTTTAATTTGGGCTTTTGTAATGTCTAATTTTTATTTTTCTTTACTTGCAAGTCTACTTGTGGGACTCTTTACAACGACTTTATGGTCTTATACTTATACACTTTTACAAAAGAATATAGAAGAGAAATATTATGGTAGAATTGTGGCATATAATGATATGCTCTTTTTAAGTTCAGCGGCCTTTACGTCTTTTATGATTGGCTTTTTAGCGACACATACTTTCTCTTTAGAAGCAATTACCTCGTTTATGGCAGGAGGATTTGTAGTGGGTGGTTTTTACTTTGCATGGATTATTAAAAAGAGTGCTTTAGAGGAAATTGGATGAGTTTTGCAGTACTTGGAGGATTACTTTTAAATGTGGGTGCTTTTTTAACCTATAAAGGCAAAATTTATGAAGCTGTTATCGTCTATCTTTTTGCAGATATGTGTTGGATTATTATGGCATATGAACGGGATGATTATTTTGGAGTTTTTTCTATAATTATAGGGGTGACATTTGGATTTTTTGCCTACCTCAAAATGAAAAATGGCACAATGAAAAAAAATTTAAACAAGGATGAAAATGGTTTATAATTCAAAAGAGGGTGCAATTAGTTTAGCAAACCTTACACGACTCTATGCAGCTGTTGTAATCGACATGCAAGGAGAAATCGCAGAGATGAGTTTGGAGTGGTTTGATCTGTATGGGGAAAAAGTGAAACTCATTGAGTTTATTTTAGTGTTTGATTATACCCCACCAGGTGAAAATGTAAAAAATAGAAAAGTACTCAAGTATGCAACAAAAGAAGAGCTCATCGCAACGATGCAGGAAGTTGCGATGTTATTTCAATAACTTTTATGTTTTAAAAGTCTCAAGTTGTGTATTGAGCTCTTGTGTCTCTTGTGAGAGCTCTTGTGAAGTCGTCACAATATTGGCTACATTGTTGGCATTTTCAACAGAGAGTGTATCTATTTGAGTGACAATTTTTGCTATGCTCTCAATAGCATTGCCAGTATTTTCAAAATCTTGTACGGTCTTATCACTTGCTTGGGTGCCATTGTTTACAATGTTTACTGTAGTGTTTATTTTTTCTTCAACTGCTGTGGCAATTTGTGCAAGATTTTGTATCTCTTGAGAATTTGTATTCATATTTTCACTTGCTTCTTGAATAGATTGCACAATCACATTGATGGTAGCATTAATCTCACCAAGGCTTTTTTGTGTTCTCTCCGCAAGTTTACGGACTTCATCAGCAACGACAGCAAATCCTCTTCCATGTTCACCTGCACGAGCTGCTTCAATGGCTGCGTTTAATGCAAGCAGGTTTGTTTGATCTGCAATATCTCCAATGACCTCTAAAACACTTTTTACATTACTTGCTTCATTGGAGAGTGTATCCATTTTATTTGCAAGCTCAACTTCAATCTCAGAAGAGTTTTGCACTTGGTTTGTAAGTGTAATAATTTCATCTCTTGCCTCATTGAGCATATTGTTTGCTTTAATAATCTCCTCTTTATTACGTTGTGCTTCTTGAATGGCTGTTGTGATTTCATTGTTGATTTTATTGGAGGAGATACTTGCTTCTTTAATAATGTCTGCAGATGTATCAATATTTTTACCTACTGCATGTGCATGCGAAGATAAGCCAGTTGCCTTGTTTGTATTGTGTGTGGATGTTGTTTTGGCACTGTTGATGAGATGTTGTAAATCATGTAAAAGGAGGTTGAAACTTCTTGCCATATCTTCTATTTCTGCTGGAGCATCACACTCAAGAGATTTGGTTAAATCTTTTGTTTGTCCAATCTCTAAGAGGGTCTTTTTAAAATTATTGAGTGGTGTAATCATGTTGTTGTTTAAAACATAAATAGATAACAAGCTAATGATTGTAAAAATAATAATAAACTCAAGAATAATAAAGTTTCTCATGCTGTTGGGTGTGACTAAAACTTCATCTTCATTAATGACTGAAATAATAGCCCATGTAATGTCATTGCCGACTTTGATGGTTCCGTAAGCTGTGAGTACTTTTTCTTGGTTGTATTGGGTAAATATACCAGTTGCACCAGTGGCATTTGTATCTTGAAGTGCTTTATTGACAGGAACTGTGTTAATTGCAGCTGTATCGGGGTGTGCAAATGAGTACAAAATAGAGTGTTTTTCTTTATCTAAAACAGAGTCACTTCTCATTAAATGGTCTACTCCTACAAGATAATCTTCTTGTGTTTTTCCATACCCAATTCTTTTTTGCATCACATGGTTTATAGAAGACCCTGCAATTTCAAGGACTAAAATAGAGTTTGTTTCTCCCTCTATTTTGACAGGAATTCCGAGAAAAAGTACAGGTTTATTTTGATTGGCACTATAAGGAGTCATATCAACATAGCTTGCTTTGTCTCTTTGCATCGCTTTATTGTAGACTTTTGCTAAAGAGCTTGAGCGAAGGGAGCCAGTTTTGAGGTTGGCACCATAATCTTCTCCTCGTTTTGCACTGTAGCGGACTTGTCCTGTCTGCGCATTAATGAGTAAAATATCTTCAAATTTATACTCTTTAATAAAGGTTTGAAAGAAATGATCATAAGGTTCAATAGTCTCATCAACGAGGGGATCTTCTATAGGGAATTTTCCTGAGGGGTTGAGTTCCATCTTCTCCTCAAGACGGTATAAATCATCGACTAAATACTCCACATTGTTACTCATAGAGATTACTTGCAGGGTGGCAATATTGGTTTGAAAAAACTCTTCTATTTGTGATTTTTTAAAGTCTCTTACGGTTGTTAGTTTTGCAAAGTTACTTTGGAGAAGAGCATTTTTACTTTTGTAAATAGAGCTCACCGATGTGATGATGCCTAAAACTAAGAGGGCACCTAAAATCATAATCAGTACTTGTGTTTTAATGGAGAGATTTTTCATGGGTTCTATTACCTTTTTTGATATATTGTTTATTGTATCACATCTATGTAACAATTAGTAGTAATTAATAGAGTTTATGCAATAATTCGACCAATATGAAAAAAAATGAATATGAAAAATCAGTAGAAGAATTGAACTTATATGCGAAACATTATTATGTTTTAGATAATCCCATTACAACCGATGAGGTGTATGATAGACTCTATCATGAAGTACTAGAGTATGAAGCCCAACATCCTGAAGATATTTTACCCCATTCCCCAACACAAAGAGTAGGAGATAGTGTCAGTGAGGGTTTTGTAAAAGCAAAACATTTGAGTCGTATGTGGTCGCTAGAAGATATTTTTAATCGGGAAGATTTAGAAGCTTGGCTGAAAAAAACATATAAACTCGATGCAAATATCTCTTTTTATTGTGAACCAAAGTATGATGGTGCGAGTCTTGATTTGGTGTATGAAAATGGTGTGCTTGTGAGAGGAATAACACGAGGTGATGGTAATGTAGGGGAACTCATCACTCAAAATGTCAAAACAATTCGCTCCATTCCTCTAACTATAGAGCATAAAGCACTTATAGAAATTCGTGGTGAAGTTGTGATTTTTAAAGAGGAGTTTGAAAAAATAAACGCAAGCCGTATGCAAGAGGGGGAAGCTCCCTTTGCAAATCCACGTAATGCGGCTGCGGGGAGTTTGCGCCAACTCGACTCGAGCATTACCGCAAAACGTAATCTTGTGTTTTTACCCTATGGTATTGGGGAAAATAGCTTGAGGGAAAAACTGCTGCATGAGAAGATGCAGACGATCTATAAAATGGGTTTTCGTAAACCACCGCAAAGTGCTGTGTGTAGAAATATCGATGAGATAGAGGCTATTTATCAAAAGATGCATCAAGAGCGAGACTCCTATGAAATGATGCTTGATGGGATGGTTATCAAGGTAGATGAAATGAGTGCACAAATAGATATGGGCTACACTGTAAAGGTACCGCGTTGGGCAGTAGCCTATAAATTTCCTGCATTAGAGAAGATAACGCAAGTGAAAGATATTATTTTACAAGTTGGGCGTACGGGGGCTGTGACTCCTGTGGCTATTGTTGCACCTGTAGAGATTGATGGAGCGGTTGTTGAGCGAGCAACACTCCATAACTTTGATGAGATTCAACGCAAAGATATTCGAATAGGCGATAGTGTCATCATTTTGCGAAGTGGGGATGTGATACCAAAAATTATGAAAGTTTTAGTGCATCAACGCAGCGGTGAGGAAAAAGAGTTTGTAAAACCTACACATTGTCCTATTTGTGCGAGTGAACTGCTTCAAGAAGATGTTTTGCTAAAGTGTCAAAATCTTTTATGTGAGGCGAGGGTGGTAAATTCGATTATCTATTTTGCATCGAAGCCTTGTTTAAACATTGATGGGCTTGGGATTAAAATAGTAGAAACACTTTTTAAATCAGGACTTATTTCAAATGTTGTTGATTTGTTTTCGCTTACTTTAGAAGACTTACTTACACTCGAAGGTTTTAAAGAGAAAAAAGCATACAATCTGCTTCGGGCATTAGAGAATGCAAAGGGGTGCGAGTATTGGCGTTTTATTAATGCACTTGGTATAGAGCATATAGGAGAAGTAGCTTCTAAAACATTGGCAGATGCTTTTGGTGTTGCTTTTAAGAGTGTGAGTAAGGAAGCAATTATTGCTTGTGATGGGATTGGAGAGGAGATGGCAGAATCGCTTTTAGAGTTTGTTCGTGTCAATCGCGAAACAATAGAAAAACTAGAAAGTATTTTAGCCCCCCTTGAACCATTACAAAAAGAAGAGGCACAAGAGAATCCATTTAAGGGAAAAACAGTTGTACTCACAGGGAGTATGAGTGAGAGTCGAGGGGCTATAAAAACACTGCTTGAGAATCTTGGTGCAAAAGTGAGTTCGAGTGTGAGTAAAAAAACAGACTTTTTGATTTATGGTGAAGATGCAGGGAGTAAATACGAAAAGGCAATTACACTAGGTGTCACAACACTCACAGAAGAAGCGATGCGAGGGATGCTGCTGTGAGGTTAGATAGCTATCTTGTAGAAAACAATCTTGCTCAGAGTCGGAACAAAGCACAATCTTTGATTAAAGAGGGGCTTGTAAGTGTCAATGGCAAGATAATTAATAAAAGTGCTTTTAAACTCACAAGTGAAGATCGTGTGCGTGTTGGAGAACATAAAGCATATGTCTCGCGTGGGGCATACAAACTTTTGAACTTTTTAGCAGAGATAAAGCTAGAGTTAAAGGGAAAAAATGCTTTAGATATAGGCTCTTCAACAGGTGGATTTACACAGGTACTTTTAGAAGCGGAGATTGGAAGTGTGCATTGTGTTGATGTGGGAACACAGCAGTTACATCACAGCATAAGAGCAGACAAAAGAGTGCATGTGCATGAGCAGTGTGACATCCGTGATTTTCAATCAGACACACAGTTTGACTTGGTTGTGAGTGATGTTGCGTTTATTTCTCTTTTATATATTTTAGAAGATGTTAATCGGCTTGCATCTTCAGATATTATTTTACTTTTTAAACCACAGTTTGAGGTGGGTCGTGAAGTTAAACGCGATAAACATGGTGTGGTGCTTGATAACAAAGCTATCGCCAAGGCAATGCAAAAATTTGAAGATGCCTGTGCATTACAAAAGTGGTCATTACAAAATAAAATGCCATCAAGTGTGACAGGAAAAGAGGGGAATTTAGAGTATTGTTATTATTTTAAGAAAGAGGTTTGATTTTTAAAATAATTTCATTTTTATTGACAAATTTGAGATGAACAAAATAACTTGGGGATTTTTTGTTTTTGGATGGATAGAGACGAAATATATCTACTGCTCCTAAATCATCTACTACAAAGTTACTCTCAGCTGGGAGTGGGTACTCTTTAAAGGCTTTAAAAGATTCCAACCTATAAAGGTGTTTCTCTTTGAGAATATATGCAACATAGGGGTTGATTCTCTCATGGAGTGAGTGTGTACTTTGTAAAAAAATGATGTCTTTTTTTGGGTCTTGTTTGAGAATCTGTATTGATCCTTTGATGGCTGTTATAATATCAAGATAAAGAGTTTTTTTTATAAGTTCCTCTTTTTGACTCTGTTGCACTTTTGTGTTTAAAAGCCCGTTTGATTTGTTGAGTTGTGCATAACTTTGATAAAGAAAAAGCATTAAAATAGATAAAATTATAATGGAGATGAGGAGTTCAATGAGTGTAAAAGCTTTTCTCATTGTATTTTAATCCTTTGGAGTTGTGTGCTAAATACTTTTGAATGGAGTTGTGTTGTGCCTATTTCAAAAATAATTGGAGTGACTTGTTCTGTTTCTGTCTCTTCACTTGTATCAATCACCCGCTCTTTTGTGTAGTCTATATCTATGACAATCTGTTGGAGTTTTCGTCTGAGTGGTCGTTCTAAATCAAATTCATCCACAAGTTGTTGGAGATTTGTATGACTTTTTTCATAGCCATATTTATCGTCTATTCCTACCATAAAGGAAGTATAGGCATTTTGGGATAAGATTTTTTTGAATTGAAAAAATTGTTGATGGGTATTGCCTTGCATTTGCAAAAGTGCTGCAATGACGACAGAAACAATCATAACAGCAACCATTACTTCAATGAGTGTAAATGCCTTGCGTTTAGGCATGCTCTAGCCCAATTCTTATTGCCTCATCGAGGGATGTTTCGCCTTGGAGTAACATCTTTTTGAGTTGCATCGTCAGGGTTTGAAGCCCCTCTTGTTCAAGTTGCATTTTTATGGTGTGCTCATCTGTTGTTTTTTTTAGGATTTCTTTTGTCGTGTTATTCATAATCAAAAGTTCTCCAATGGAACGCCGACCAGAATATCCACTATAGTTACATGCTTTACATCCTACAGACTTAAAAATTTGTGCCTCTTTTGGAAGTTGATAATCTTTTGCAAAGTTTTCTGCAAGAGTATCTTCTTCTTTACATACAGGACAGAGTATGCGCACTAAACGCTGTGCAAGAATACCGAGGAGGGAAGAACTGATTAAAAAAGGTTCCACTTTCATATCTGCTAAACGGGAGATGGTTGCTGCTGCTGAATTGGTGTGAAGTGTAGAAAAAACCAAGTGACCTGTAAGTGCTGCACGTACCGCAATAGCGGCTGTCTCTTCATCACGTATCTCACCTATCATAATGACATCAGGATCTTGACGTAAAATAGAACGCAGTGCAGATGCAAAGGTAAGTCCAACTTTTTCGTTGACTTGTATTTGGGCAATGTTGTCGCTTTTATACTCAACAGGATCTTCTACAGTAATAAGATTTTTATGTGGTTCTTCGACCTCGCGTAAAAAAGAGTGTAGGGAGGTTGTTTTACCACTTCCTGTTGGTCCTGTAACTAAAATAATGCCATGAGAAGCACGGAGGAGTTTTTGCATATCTGCTAAGAGTGTATTGTTAAATCCAAGTTGATGAATTTGTGGAATTTGCGAACTTTGCATCAGTAAACGCATGACAACACGTTCTCCATAAAATGTAGGTAGTACTGAGACACGAATGTCGAGTATTTCACCGGCAATCTTTATTTGTGTTCGTCCATCTTGGGGGATTCTTTTTTCTGAAATATCAAGATTTGAGATGACTTTTATACGACTTACAATAAGGTGGACAACTTTTTTGTCAAGGTCTGCGTTTTTTGTAAGCATCCCATCTATACGAAAACGCACTTCACCTTTTTTCTCTTGGACTTCTATGTGAATATCAGAAGCTTTTTTCTTGACAGCTTGGTAAAAGAGTGCATTGACAAACTTAATAATAGGTGCGGACTCTTCACTTGTGAGAATATCGCTTGAAGTGCGTAAAAAATCGGTTAATGAGAGTTCTTCTTCCTCATCGTTTGTTTGGGAATCTTCTTGCATTGTTTCAATGGCTTTATCTGTGCGAAGTTCTAAAAAACGGTTGTAGAGTCTATCATAAGAGTCTTCATCAAGGAGTACTAAGGGGTATTGTTTTTCAAGTTTTGTGTAGTAGTTACTTGCTTGTGCAAAATACCTTTGACAAGCAAAGGCTGTGACTTCATCGGAGAGTTTTCCAAAGAGTAAATAGTTTTTGACACTAATGTCTGTGTTGAGCTCTGAAGGTTCAAAAATTTCTAGGTGTAAATTATGGAGGGGTTCTTCTTTTAACATGTGCATTTGCCTTGTAAGTTAATAGACTTCATAGAGTATCTCCTGCTCTTGATTATTTCGGAGTACTGTTAAAGAAATTGTACTCACTTTGTTAAGGTTATTGTAAAAATCAATTACATTTTTGTAGGATTGAAAGGAGATGTTGTTTGCACTGATGATGAGGTCTCCTTTACGCAGACCAAGGTGCCCAATTTTTGAATTTCTGTTGATGCCATCCACTCGAAAACCTTGGAGTTTGCCATTTGTTCTTACTTCATTAATCGTAATTTCTCTCCATATTTTTTCGGGATGTTCTGAATAGTCTTGTATGTCTTTTTTGTGGATGGTATACTCCTTTTCCCTAGCAGAATGAGAAATTGCTTGTGTTTGATAGACTTTCGCAGGTATGCCTTTTTGATCGAGTGAGAGGACATACTCTTGTCTGTTTTTTGAAAAGAGTACATACGTATTGAAAATTTCTAGCAGTTTATAGCCTTTGAAGTTTTCATTGACACGTAAAACAATACTTTGAAGTGGGTTTCTCTTCTCTGCAATAATAGCAAAACCATGAAAATGACTACCATAAACTCCTTTGAGTAGCAATGAATTAATAGAATATACCTCTTGTGTATGAAGTGCTTTTTTTTGGATTGGACTCTTTGTGTCTATGATGTTTTTGAGTGAAACAGAGACATAAGGCATCGTGTAGTTTTGTTGGTTTGTGAGGTTGATACCTTGTTGAGGAAGAAACCATAACAAGCTTAAAGCAAAAGCTTTTGCGAGGATGAGCAGGACAAAGAGTTTGATAAAAATAGGCATAAATTTGAGATTAGAAATTTTTTGCATATATATACTCTCCATTCTTTTGTTTTTTGAGTTCTCTCAGAGAGTTTCTGTAGTGTGTTAGCATCTCTTGTGAAGGTTTTAAAACAAGTTCTAAATGGCTCGTTGTGAGTGCATAGTCTATTGTGGCTTTGCCAAAGTCTCCCTGTGCATCTGCTGTGATATGCAGAGGATTGAGAAGTGTATAATGGAGTGTGACTTCTTGAATCTTTTGTGGTGCATAGGTTTTTACAAGGGCATTGAGTGTAATGTTTTTTGCTGTAATTGTATTGAAAAACAGAAAAGGATTTATAGATATTTGTGACACTTCTGCTGTTTTGACTGCCTTGAGTGCAATGGTGGGATTTTTGATTTCAAGAGAGAAGGGGTGCTCTACAAGTGCTTCATCTGAAAGGGTGATATCAAAGGAATGCAGTTGTTCTTCTAGGGCATAGTAAAGATTTATTTTGGGTATAAAATAGAGAAAGAACATACAAAAAACGAGTGTATATGTTATAAATTTGAGTATTTTATTTACCATGCTAACTCCAGATTGAGACTCAGTGTTGTACTTGTCTCTCTTTTTAATTGTAATCGTGTGATTTTTAGGGAGTTGTTAAGAATTTTACTCAGTAAATAGTGTGCTGTTTGGGCATTAAGGCTTTTATGAGAGAGTACGATTGCGTTCTTTGTTTTTGTTATGTTGAGATGCGCATTTTTGACTTTTTGATTTGCGAGTATTCGGGTAATTGTTCTTTTGCTTTTTTGTGTATCGGCATAGATGCTTTTGAGTTTGTGCAAGTTTGAAGCCAAGTGTTCTATTTCATTATATTTCTTATCTGCTTGTATGATTTCATTTTTATAACTCTCTATTTTGATGAGTAAAAAGAGTGTTGCGAGGAGAAGAAATGCTCCAATATAAAGAGGGTTAATCTGTTTCATAGCGTACACTCCACTTTGAGGGTATTATTGTGCAAAGATGCAGAGTATTTGATATGCTTTGCAGCAAGCTGTTGTAAGAGTCTCTTTTGATTTGTAAGCCCTGTAACACGGAAGGAGAGTCCTTGCTTTGTGTATTGAAGTGATGCAATTTTCTCGTTTTTGTCGAGTTGTAGGTGTAAAATTACGCCAAGGTGTTCTCGAAGACTCTTTTGCTTGTTATAAATTTTTGTATATTTTTGTAAAACAGAACGATTTTGAAAGAGTGTCGATTGGAGAGCATATTTTGAAAAAAGTGCATCGGTCGCTTCTTCTTTTTTTGTGAGTTCTACAGAGAGCATAAAGAGTTGTACTATAAGTATTACGATAAAAATAAGACTCAGCACAGCAACTTTCACTAATGTTGTGTTTTCTACTAAATGTTTAAAGTGTTGTAATGTAACATGATGTTTTGAGAGTTTGATATTTTTTACATCAAGATTTCTACTTTTTTCGACCCAATCATGAGGGACAATGCTTACTAAAGAGTCTTGAAGATAGAGTGCTTGCGTTTCATTGATTGTGATAGCTTCTTGAATGTTACTCAATTCACTTTGTGCAAAGTAAACAGCAGCTACATCCCCTATAGAAACACCCTTTTTTTGAAGGAGTTCAATAATTTTTGCATCTTCATAGGCAAAAATAAAAAAAGCATCATTTTCTCTGTAAACACTATAGGAGTAATTCGCCTCTGGAAGTAGATCTTCAAAGAGCGAAGGCAATAGCTTTCTGACTTCTCTTATACTTTGAATGGGGAGTTGTACTTTTTGTACCCAATAGAGTGCAGGAGAGAGGATTATACGGAGTTTCTCCCCTTGTTCATAATACAAGGTATTTGTATCTAGCGGGTCTAAAAAGAGTGTTCTAAAAGTTGTTTTAAATCTTGTAAGCAAAGTTGTCTACCTCTTTTGTTTTGATATTATACTCAAATTGTGCCACTGTGTGGTAGGCTTCTTTAGAAATATCTAGTGTTACAAGCAATATAGGCTCAAAAAAGCTAATGTGAAAAGTTTCTAAATTTTCTAGTTCTGTTGTGTCTAAATTGAGGTCATTTTTTGTTTTATACTCTCCTGCATTGAGTGCAAGTGTTTTGGCTCTCTCTTTAGAACAAGAAAGCATTAACTCCCATGTCTGTGGTGTTGCAAAATTGAGATCAATAGATGTGTTTTTGTCATGTGAGTAGTAAAAAAGTTTTTCAAAGGCGATGGTGTCTATATCGTTTGTATGGTACTCTTTTTTATAAAATGTATTGATGATGTCTATCTGCTCTTGCGAGGCAATATAATCTCTAAAAAGGTTTGGATGCTCGTTAAAAAGAGGAGTATTATAATTATTGTCCTCTTTGACGCCACTCATTGCATCGAGGAGAATATCTACATATTGTGGATTGACCATTTTGGTGTTGAAATATTTTTTGAGTTGTTCTATGTTTTTACCTGCTAAAGAGGAGAGATTAAACTTTGCACGAGCATTTTGAAGCGAGATGATGACTTTTGTATCTTTCATTTGCAAGGGAAAGTGTGCACTTGAATGTAAAAAAGTAAAAAACTCATTGGCATTTTTTGCATCTGAAAACTTTTGTATCTCTGGTGAAGTTCGTAATATTTTTAAAACATCTTGCATAAGACTACTGTTTTGATAGAGCGATATATCCTCTTTGGCAAGTGTTGCCATGGTGTTGATTTTTTTGAGTCCAAACGCAATAGATGCTGTGATGGCAAGTACAAACATAACTGTAATGAGGAGTGCAATCGCATTTTTTTTCATGAAATACTCATAGAGAAAATAGGAAGCAGCATCGCAGCAACTATAAAACCTATGCTACCCCCAACAAAAAGCATTAAAGCGGGTTCAAGCAGTGTTAAGAGCAGGGTGGTTTTATCTCGATTTTCTTCAAAATAGAGTTCTGAAATGTTACTTAAAACACTCTCAAGTTCTGATGTCTCTTCTCCGAGTGCAATTGCTTGAATGAATGAGTTGTCAAGTTGCTTCGCATATTTGACTAAAGAGTTTGAGAGAAGTTTCCCCTCAACAACTTCTTTGCTTGCAGCACTAAAATAGTTTTTGATGGGAAGATTGTTTAAAATATTGGCACTTAGATTGATTGTTTGCACAAAAGGCACACCTGAACGCAGTAAGAGTGAAGCAATATAGGCAAAACGTGCAAGTTCACTCTTCATAGTAAGTGTACCAAAAAGCGGGAGTTTGAGGATAAAACTATCAACAGCAAAAGAGAAAGCATACGATTTTTTCTTGAGGGTGATAAAAACTACAATGCCTATAAAAAGTGTGGCAAGTATATACTGAAAATTATTGGAAAAAAATGCACCGGCACTAATAACAAACCGAGTGGCTAAAGGAAGCTCTTGGTGCATACTTGTAAAGATACCTGTAATTTGCGGTACAACAAAGGTAAGCATAAAGGCAATCATCACTAAAGAGAGGATAATCATGAAAGAGGGGTAAGCAAATGCACCTCGAATCTCTTTATGGATTTTATCTTGTTCTTTTAAAAATCGTGAGAGTTCAAGTAAAACTTCATCAAGAAGTCCTCCATTTTCGCTCACCTTTATAGACTCTAAGAAAAAGTTTGGAAGTGTGACTACTTTTTGTTCTTGCAAGGCAGTATAAAAGTTTTGACCTTCACTAAGATGGGTGTTGACAGTAGAGAGAAAAAGTTTCATCTTTTTATGTTTTTCATAATGCGTTTGCACAATGCCAATGGCATTAACAATGCTTATCCCTGAACGGATATACATTGAGAGTTCTCGTGAAAGGGTAGAGAGCTCTTTTGGTGAAATTTTGTAGCGTGAAGAAAAATCAAACTTTTCAAAAAATGAGGCTTTTTCTTCTTTGAGTGTTTGGTAGATAATGCCATTTGCTTTGAGTTTCGCACGTGCCTCAACTAAAGAAGTAGCTTCGATTCTATCTTTGACTTTTGTTCCCTCTTTTGTAAAACCTTTATAGCCAAAAATCATTGCATTACCTTTTGTGCTAATTCTCTGTGTGCTGTTGTAGCTTCACTCAGCGAATCATAAATAGCTGTTTGTGTAAAATAGGGTGTATAGTCATAGACTCTGTTTTTATAAGCTACAAACACTTGCTCAGCTATAGTGTTCCTCTTCACATAAAAAGAGAAACAAACATTTTGTTCCACATTTTCTTTGTCAAAAAAAACATCTTGTTCTTTTTCTTTTGT
>JALWON010000301.1 GCA_027083475.1 Sulfurimonas sp. | reverse complement strand
ACTTCCATCAGAAAAAGATAGTTCAAAGATATATCACTCTGAGACCTAAACTTGAAGCGGGTAAAGATTTCAAAAAAATAGTTTCAAGACTGACTCGAACTACAGAGAAAAACTTCACTCAAAAGTTGGATGAGTGGTATGAAAAATATCAAGATTTTTTAGAAGAGAAATCAATATCTTCAACTACTGGAAAACTTCATTATACTCATCCTAGAATCAGAGCTGCATATAGAAGTTTAAGAACAAATCTACCTTACCTTTTTACTTACAAAAATTATAAACATTTATCTATTTCAAACACTACAAATGCACTTGAAGGTGGTGTGTTCTCACACATGAAAAATATGATTACTTTACATCGTGGTTTGAGCAAAAGTTTGAAACTGAATTTAGTTGATTATTACTTGGTGAATTATAAGAAAAATTAGAAAATTATGCACCCGTTTTTTTAATTAAGTCGAAAGTGGGGTAAGAGTAAACCTTAAAGTATTTTAGCTTTTTTAAAAAGTGCTTTAAAGTCCGTATTTTAGGGGTTTTTAAATGGTGCGCCCGACACGATTCGAACGTGTGACCGCTGGTACCGCAAACCAGTGCTCTATCCAGCTGAGCTACGAGCGCACACCATCTCTATTAAAGAGGACGAAATTATAACACTTTTAACTTATAGTATTATAAAAAAGAACTTATTTTTCTAATTTTTTTAAAATTTTTTCTATTTTTTGTTCCTGAGTATATAGTTCATAAGTTTTTCCTACATAGGCTTGCACTAAGACTTTGAGGTCATTCTTCCCTTCACCACGGAAGTCTTTGGCTATTTGATGTTCAACAAATGTTGCAAACTGTTCATCAACATCAATATCAAAGTTACGGCCAGCTATATTCAAACTTATTTTTTTACTCATGTGTTCCTAGCCTAAGATACTTTCTATCTTACTCACGATCTCTTCTATTTCCAATTCTTTCATTGTATTCTCTTCACTCAACCTTTCTATTTCTTTATCTTTTAACTCTCTTTCGGCTTTGAGTGTTAAAAGTTCATTTCTCATCATCTCGTTTTCACCTTGCAGGGAGTCACATTTTTGTACTAACTGAGATACTTTTTCATCCAATTTTTCTAAAATTGTTTGTTCTTGCATTTGTCTAAATCCTCATATTTTTATATAGCCACAATTTTATCATAAAAATAGCTCACTTATAGTTATTATCTATACATTTATCACATCTAATGTATAATTTAAGTACTTAAATATAAGGTTACTTTTAAATGAATCATTTTGAAAACTACTCTACACAATTTGTCCAATCTGTTGGAAACAAAGAGGGAGCTGTATCACCTTCAATTACAAATTCTGCTTCTTTTGGCTATGGCACTCCAGAAATAGCAGAAGGAATTTTTGATGGAAGTGTCAAAAAACCGCTTTACTCACGTATGGGAAATCCAACAACTGCAAAACTAGAATCAATTATTGCTGCGATGGATGGTGGTATAGGTGCAGTTGCAACAAGTTCTGGAATGGGTGCATCATCCCTTGCTATTCTCTCTTTGGTCTCTAGTGGAGATGAAATTATTAGTATTGGTGGTTTATTTGGTGGGACCTATGCACTTTTTACAGAAACACTCTCTCGCTTTCATATAAAAACATCATTTTTCGATGTTGATGAACTAGAAAACATCCAAAATGCCATCACACAAAAGACAAAAATCATCTTTTTAGAGAGTGTTGGAAACCCTAACATGCGTTTACCAGATATACAAGCCATTGCAAAAATTGCAAATGATGCAGGCATTGTTCTTATCGTCGATAACACAATCACACCTTTAAGTATTGCTCCTTTAAAGCTTGGTGCTGATATCGTAGTCTACTCAACAACAAAAATTTTATCTGGTAATTCATCTGCACTTGGCGGGTGTGTTGTCTTTCGGGAGATTCAAGAAAAAAATGATAAATTAAAGACTCCAAGGTACAAAGATTTGCACAAAATCATAGACAAAGTAGGGAAGGCAGCACTCATTCCTATAGCAAAAAAAAGAGCTTTGAGAGATTTAGGCATGAGTGCAAACGCACAAGCAAGTTACCAAACAATGCTAGGTATGGAAACACTTGCTTTAAGACTTCCTAGAATTGTACAAAGTGTTGCGACTGTAGCCAAAGCACTTGATGCAGCTGGACTCAAGATTAATCACCCCTCTTTAACATCACATCCACACCATCAAAGATATTTAGAAAACTTTCAACATGGGTGTGGCACACTCTTGACTATAGATATGCAAACAAAAGAAAAAGCCTATAAATTTTTAAATACAACAAAATTAGCAACTATCACAGCCAATATAGGAGACAGTAGAACATTAGCACTCCATATGGCTTCAACAATTTACAGTGATTTTGATGCAAAAACAAAAGAGTTTTTAGGCATCACTGATGGTCTTATCCGTATCTCTATAGGTCTTGAAAATCCGCAAGATATTATAGAAGATTTTTTAAATGCAGCGAAGTAAACAATGTCTATACATACAGATTATGAACTCTCAGAAGCACTCAAAATCAAATACCCCAAGCGGTATAAAGTTTTCATTTTAAATGATGATTATACTTCTATGGATTTCGTCATAGATATTTTAATGACATTTTTTCATAAAAGTTATGAAGAAGCGGAAAATATTATGCTTGAAGTCCATAAAAAAGACAAAGGGCTCTGTGGCATTTATACAAAAGAGATTGCAGAAACAAAAGTCATGCAAGTAAGAAAAAAAGCACAAGACAATGGTTTTCCTCTTAAAGCAAGTATGGAGGAAGAATAAATGATTAGTACACCTTTAAATGATATTTTTCAAAAATCAGTTCTTTTTGCAAAAGATATGCGTCATGAATATTTAACCATTGAACATGTTTTTTATCTTGTGCTCTCTTCTAAAGAGGGAAGCCATATCATTAGCACATGTGGTGGTGATATTGATAAAATGAAAGAAGAACTCTCTTTATATATTCAAACACAAATTGAGGAACTTCCACAAGGGATTAATCAAGAACCCTATGAAAGTGTTGCACTCTCTCGCTTGGTAGATACAATGATTCGGCACTTACAATCTGCACAAAAGAACAGTGCCGATGTTGGCGATTTACTTGCAGCTTTATTTCATGAAAAAGATACATTTTCATACATGTTACTCAACGAATATCAAATCTCACAGCTTGATATTTTAGAATTAATTTCACATACCGATGTTTCACAAAGTACAAGTGAAGCACAAGAAACTTTTCTTGCAAAATATACTATCGATTTATTGCAAAAAGCAAAAGAGGGAAAGATAGACCCTGTCATAGGACGAGATAAAGAGATTCAAAGAGTGACTCAAATTCTCTGTCGTCGCAAAAAAAATAATCCAATTTTAGTAGGAGAAGCAGGTGTTGGAAAAACTGCCATTGCAGAAGGTCTAGCACTCAATATTGTTGCAAACAAGATTCCAAAAATTTTACAAGGCTCCCAACTCTATGCCCTAGATATGAGTGCCCTCCTTGCAGGTACAAAATACAGAGGCGATTTTGAAAAACGCCTCAAAGGTGTTATGGATGAATTAAAAACACAACAGAATGCCATCTTGTTTATAGATGAAATTCATACACTCATTGGTGCAGGAGCTACAAGTGGTACAATGGATGCAGCCAATCAACTCAAACCAGCCCTTGCTTCTGGAGAGTTACGCTGCATGGGTGCTACTACCTATGCAGAGTATAGAAATGGATTTGAAAAAGACAAAGCCCTGAGTCGACGCTTTTCTAAAATCAACATTGATGAACCTTCCAAAAAAACAAGTTATCTTATCTTAAAAGGTTTACAAAAAAAATATGAACAACATCATGGCATCCACTACACCAAAAAATCCTTAAAAAGTGCAGTAGAACTCTCCAAAAGGTATATTACAGATAGATATTTACCTGATATTGCGATTGACCTTATCGATGAAACAGCAGCCTCTTTTCATTTGAAAAAAAAGCAAAAACGCAAAGTAAATGCACAAGATATAGAAAATACTATTGCTTCCATTGTAGGTATTTCGACAAAAAATATCACTAAAGATGAAACCATGGCTTTACAAGCATTAGAAAATGATTTAAAACAGAGGGTAATTGGACAGGATAGAGCAGTTAATAAAGTGAGTGAAGCAATCAAAATTTCAAAAGCAGGACTCAGTACACAAACAAAGCCTATTGCCTCTTTTCTTTTTGCTGGACCAACAGGTGTTGGAAAAACAGAATTGGCAATAGCCCTCAGCGATATACTTGGTATACATTATGAACGCTTTGACATGAGTGAATATATGGAAAAACATGCACTCAGCA
>JALWON010000300.1 GCA_027083475.1 Sulfurimonas sp. | reverse complement strand
CATCATATAAAAAAGCATAAGTAATTTTTTATGTATGTTTGCATTTACTTTTTCCTTCAAATGAATGCCAATGTACACTCCTAACAAAGAAGATAAACCTATCACAACACCACTATATATGTCTATGTCTCCATAGATACTATGTGAGATAAAACCAGACACAGAGGAAAAAACTACAAAAAAGAGTCCTGCAGAAGTTGCATTTTTAAGTGAAATATGCAAAAATCCCACTAGAACAGGCACTAACAGTAAACTCCCCCCTACTCCAATACTCATACTCACAGCACCAATAAAAAAGCCAATAATAAGCAGAGTGAATCGTGATACTTTTTTACTTGTTGTATGCTCTTTGATGGAAAAAAAGAGTCGTCCCAATGCAAAAACAGCAAAGAAAAGAAAGATAACTTCAAGCACAATATCACTTGTATACTGTGTTATAAGTCCACTTGTCTGTGCACCAATAAAACCACCAACACCAATGCTTGTCACCATAGCAATATCAAGTGTACCCTTTTTATTGTTTAAGTAACTGCCATATATAGAACTAAATACCATTTGCACTACAGAGATACCAATAGCAACTTTTGTTTCATAGCCTAAGAGTAAAAGAGCAGGCACTAAAACAGTCCCTCCTCCTACACCAAAAAAGCCTGAAATTGTTCCAACAAACATCCCAAGTAACACTAATTCAAACATGAAAATCCGATATTTTTGTGCAATTGTACTCAAATATGCCTTATATTTAATTTTTCTTTGAGTTTAACTATGTATAATTTATAATTATTACAACAAAGGTTTCAAAATGTTAGAAACAATCGCTGAAGCAACGAAGCATTTTTGTGAACATCAAATGCGGACAGATTACACAGTAGAAGAAACAATTTCTCAAACAGATACATTTATCGCTTATATTGACATAGATACAAATACAAACCAAAGGTATAGAGTTTATGTTGCTTGTGATAAAAATTTTATTCAAAGAGTGGCAACACTCTTTTTAGAAGAAGAATCTTGTGATGATGAAACCCTTATGGATATGGCACTTGAAACTGCCAATCTTATAGTTGGAAGTGCGAAAGTCCTTGCTGAGTCAAGTACTACTCCATACACCATCAATACACCCTGTTTTGAGAAAGTTGGTACTTTTGATTTTGCATATGATCAGGCACTCAGTGTTTTTGCAGGCAGCGATACAATTATAATTGCGATTAAGGATCTCAATGGCTAGTAAAAAAAATTATCATCTCTTTTCTGAAGAAGAAACGCAGTTCAATCCCGAAAAAGAACTCTCTTGGATGGATTATTCTGGTATTTTAGATATGGAAGTTGAATTTATTGCAGATTTAGGAGAGACAGAACTCAATATAGCAGAGATTTTACAGCTTGAAAAAGGTTCTATTATAGACTTAAAAAAACCTGCTGGAGAGAGTGTGGAATCGTACGTCAATGGAAGAATTATTGGTAAAGGTGAAGTCATGGTCTATGAAAAAAATCTTGCAATTCGTATCAATGAAGTTTTAGACTCAAGTGCAGTTTTATACTATCTTTCTAAAGAGCGAGCATAAAATGAAACTATTTTTTCTCTTTTTTCTCCTTATATCGACTCTCAATGCTTCTAAAATTTTAAGTTACAATATTTACGACAGAACAGATAGATCAGATGTAATGATTACATTTGACACCCCCTATGAAGATGTCATTAAACAGAGTACAACATCTTCTCAAATTATTATCACACTGAGCGGTGCTTCCATAGAGTCTGCGAAAATGAAAAAAACAAACTCCTCTTTTTTACACTCAATTAAAATTATCCCTATGGAAAACCAGACACAAATAATTGCTAATGTCAGCAGACAAACGCAACTCCATATCTCAAAAACATCTGATGCTTATGGATTACGACTGAGATTCTCTGTAAAAAAAGCACTCAAATCTTCTTTTAAAACTGCTCCATCACCTCACTTATCCACACTTCCGACAAAAAAAAGTGACAATCTTTCGGCGAGTTATTATATTGTCGTAACTATCCTTATTGTTGGGATTTTTATACTTTTTATACTCAAAAGAAAAATAACAAATAACAGCTTCAAAAATCCAAAAAAAGAGGCTTGGCTTTTCCAAGAGAATCAAGAAAAGCAAAAAACTCTACAAGCGCAAGAACAAGACAAAGCAAATGTTTCTATTCGCTTTCAAAAAGCCCTCGATCATGAAAATAGTGTTGTTATGCTTGATTTTGCAGATCAAAGCTATCTCATCCTTATGGGAAAAAGCAATATACTCTTAGACAAATTTCATGGCGAAAAACCAACAACACAAGAAGATTTTAACTCTATTTTACAAAACAGAAATGAGGAACTCGAAAACTTTTTAGGAGGACAAGAGAGCCCAAAACAAGAACAACATGAAGATACTACCGAAGCCTTGCGTTCTTACAAAGAGAGAGCTGCTACTATGCTTTATGATGTGTAGTAGACTTTTTATAGCGTTCTTTTAAAAGTTTTGAAATTGTTTTAATATGAGATGGAGTTAAAAGGTACTTCTCATCCATCTGCTTTGTTATATGAAAAACCTCTGTAACCGTAATACCATAAGGGTCTTTTTTCTCTTTGGTAATTTTTCCCTCTTTATCAAAAGAGTACAGCATAAGATTTTTCCGTGCTTTCTGTATATAGTATGTCACCACAATTTCATCAGTATGTTTCTTTTCTAAGGCGACAACAACTTTTTGTGTTTGACTGTATGTTTGATCAAGTTGTAAAAGAGTACGCACATCTTCAACATTCATATAGCCTATATAAAATTTATTATACAAATCATGATAGCGTTGAATTTTAAACTGCATTAAAAAATGCATATCTATAATATATTTTTTATGGGCACGCAGTGTTTTTGTAATCCATGACATTGTGTTATAGTATCTAAAAGGATGCAACTTTAATGTATGTGCTTCTATCATTTTAGGAGACCATTTTTTATCTTTATCTTGGAGCATTCTTTTTTGTGCTTGAGGCTGCTTAATGTACTCTAAGACATCCTTGGCAGAGTACTCTTTGGTAAACCATACTTTACAATAATCAGGAAATTGCTTGACACCTGTAGCCCCTTCATTTAAAATAATCAATGCTTTTATCTCATAATGAGGAAAGATTATTTCAAGTAGAGCCTTTTTCTTTCTGAGTCTTCTTCTGAGCTTTAAAACAGATTTTACAAGTGTCATTTCTACAAAATAGAGTTCATTGTTTTTTGTAATAAACATCGCATCAAATTCACTAATTTCTCGACTTTTAGTTCTATAAACAATCTGCTCTTTTTCACTGATAGAGAGTGTATTTGCATAAGCCTTATGTCTATTTTGATGGAAGCCTTTGAGAATGAACTTTGTTATATAGTCATTCTCTTCCGCATAACGCAGCAATTTTTCATAAATAAAATTCTCATATGCTTCTCCTTCAAAAGAGCGGTATGAACTCAGATACGAAGGATCATCGAGTGCTATTTTTTTATCTATTAAAGAGAGAAGATACCTTGTATTATAGGCATAATGGTACATATTATCTGCGATGTCACTCTTTTCTAAATTTTTAATAGATTTGGAAATTTCTAACATTACATTACCATTTTATTGTTTGCAAAAAAATCATCAATACGATTTCTATACTCTGCAATATCTTCAATACGATTGACGTCATTACGTAAAATTGAAGCACCTTGATACCCTTTTGAATAAGTGTGTGTATGTTTTCTAAACATGGCAACACCATGGGCTCCATAAAAATCTATCATCTTGTCGAAATGCTCCATAATTATCTCATGTTTTAATTTTTGATCCACATACTCATTCCCGCTACGGAGTTGATGAAAAATCCAAGGAGCACCTACAGCACCACGACCTATCATTACACCATCTGCACCAGTATGCTCTAGTACCCATTTTGCTTTTGTATAAGAATCTATATCACCATTGGCAATGACAGGAATAGAAACTGCATTTTTAATCTCTCGTATCGCATCATAGTCCACTTCTGCTTTAAATTTTCCAGCACGAGTACGCCCATGAACAGCTAAAAAATCAGCCCCACTCTCTTCAACTCTTTTTGCGATATCAATATGATTTTTTTCTTCAAATCCGAGTCGAATTTTGACACTTGTCATACTTTTATTAGAAGTATCTTTTATCGTTTGAATAATATCACCCATAAGGGGAAGATTGAGTAAAAGAGAGCTTCCACTTCCATGTCCTACAACTTTAGGAACAGGGCATCCGCAGTTTAAATCAATGATGTCAATGCCCTCTTGTTCATTTAAAACTTCTACAGCAGAGCGGACAATATTTACATCTGCACCAGCAATC
>JALWON010000299.1 GCA_027083475.1 Sulfurimonas sp. | reverse complement strand
ATGAATACACAAAGCAAGAGAGTCAAAAAATTCTTGATGTAACACTCAAATACAATCAAGGAAAAACACTCCATTGTGCCGGGAAAGAGGTCAATAACACTACATACTCTCTGAGTACAGGCACCTACACCTTTATAGGTCTTGAGGGAACAGCTCATGCACAAGAGATGATAAGTGCTTCTGATTGTGAGTAAATGAAAAGCACTGCATCATCTAAAATTGACCACCTCCTCACACAGCTTGATTTAACAGAGCATATTGCTCAATTTCAAAGCTTTTTCTCTCGTGAACACTCTTTGTATATAGAGGGTGATCAGGAGTTGCATTTTAAGTACATCAAAGCCCTTGATGCCCTTGAGTTTAAAGCACCGCCAAAAGTAAGTGACTTTTTTGCGATAAAAAATCATCTCAAAAAGCATGGTGTTTTAAACTTTGAACAAATCTTTGAGATTGTCAAAGTGGTGCGCTACTTTCGCTACTTTAAACATAGAGAACTCGATGGGCTCATCGGGGAGTGGATGCAGAAAATCCAAACACCTGAGAAATTCACAGAGGTAGAGAAGTACTTTACAAGTGATGGAAAGTTTGAAGAGAATCTTGATGCAACACTTTTTGGTTTAAGTGCACGTATTCAAGAGCATAAAAATACGATGAATGGTGCATTAAAACGCATGATGTCAAGTGCAAAACTTGCAGGCTATCTCGTAGATACACAAGTCCATTTTATCAACAATGAAGAGTGTTTACTTGTGCGCGGTGGTTTTAACCATGTTCTCAAAGGGGCTGTAATTGGGAGAAGTACAGGTGGTTTTTTTTATGTAGCCCCTGATACTATCTTAAAAACAAAAGAGAAAATCCGCTACATCGAACAAGAACGCGCAGCCATCTTCTACCAGTACTCAAAAGAGTTTTCTGCAACACTCTCAGAGTTACAAGCCTTTATAAACTTCATCGATAAAGAGTTTACAAAGTTTGACAACTACCAAGCCCGTGTACTTTTTGCCAAAAGCAAAAACTTACAACTCATCAAAAGTAAAAAAGACTCAAAAGTTATTTTACAAGGCTTCAAGCACCCTGCTCTACACAACCCTAAACCCATTAGTGTTGATTTTTCAAAAAATATTTTGATGATTACAGGAGTCAATGCAGGAGGCAAAACGATGCTTTTAAAAAGCATCTTAGCTGCTGCATTTATGGCAAAGTACATCATTCCAATGCAATTAGATGAAAACAAATCCCATGTAGGTAGTTTCAAGTCTATCCTTGCCATCATAGATGACCCGCAAAATGTTAAAAATGACATCTCTACTTTTGCAGGGCGTATGCAGGAGTTTTCTAAAATATTTTCAGAAAAAAATGCCCTTGTTGGTGTTGATGAAATCGAACTCGGTACTGACTCAGATGAAGCAGCAGCCCTCTTTAAAGTTATTTTAGATGACCTTATCAAACGCAATCAAAAAGTCGTCGTCACCACACACCATAAACGCCTCGCTGCACTCATGGCTGACCGTGATGATGTGAGTTTAATGGCTGCCATTTATGATGAAGAACAAAGAAAACCGACCTATGAGTTTATGCAGGGCATCATCGGAAAGAGTTATGCGTTTGAGACGGCGAGTCGCTATGGCATTAACAATGCCCTTGTAAGTGCTGCCAAAAAAGTCTATGGTGACAACTCAGAAAAACTCTCTTTGCTTATAGAACGTGGTTCCCAACTTGAACGCGAGCTCAAACAAAAACATAAAAAAGTCGATGCAGAGCTCGCCAAACTCCACAAAAAAGAACTTCACCTCAAAGCCCTCCAAGAGGCCAACCAAAAAGAGCTAGAAGAGCAAAAAGCAGCCCTCAAACGCAGCTATGATGTTGCCATCTCTGAAGCAAAAAATGCAGCCAAAGCAGGTGATACACAAGCCATTCACAGAGCTATGAGCAAAGCAAACAAAAAACTCCCGTCTCAAGAAGAAAAAATCCTCCAAGAAGATGTAAAATTTCAAGTAGGTGAACATGTCAAATACCACTCAAACAGAGGTATCATTGTCTCAATGAAAGGGGAGAAAGAGGCGATGATAGAGATGGATGGCATGAAAGTGAGAGTCAAGACAAAACATCTTCGCCATACACAAAAAAAAGTGCCAAAACCACAAACAAACATCAAACTCAGTGTTGAAAAAAGAGCAGGTTTAAAGTGTGATTTACATGGTCTGCGTGCTGATGAAGCCTGTGAGGTTTTAGATAAGTTTTTAAATGATGCCCTCATTAATGGCTGGGATGAAGTGATTGTGTATCATGGCATTGGTACAGGCAAACTCTCGTATGCTGTAAAAAACTTTTTACAAGCCCATCCACGAGTGAAAAAATATGAAGATGCACCCCAACACCTCGGTGGTTTTGGTGCAAAGATAGTCACACTCTAATGCAAAAAAGAGTTGCGATTGTCGGGGCGGGGGCTTCTGGACTTTTGTGTGCGATTGTCTGTGCGCAAGCAGGCATTGCTGTCGATATTTATGAACAAAATGCAAAACCTGCAAAAAAAATCCTCGTCTCAGGAAATGGACGCTGTAACATCTCGAACACAAATCTCTCAGTTGAGGATTATTTTGGAGAGGATCCTGCGTTTGTAGCCTATGCCCTAGAGCAGTTTGGTTTTGAAAAATTTCAAAAGTTTATGGCTTCTCTTGGTCTCATACTCAATACCTTAGAAGATGGACGAGCCTATCCACTCAGCAATGAAGCTAAAAGTGTAGCAGCTCTTTTACAAAGCACAGCACAGACTTTGGGTGTTTCTTTTCACCTCGGAGAAAAAATCACCAATCTTCAAGCCCTCTTTGACTCCCACAATGCTGTTGTTGTTGCAACAGGTTCCCAAGCAGCCCAACATCTCGGGGGAAACAATGATGCAGCGCATTTTGCAAAAATGTATGGACATACTATAGTACCCACCTATCCAAGTCTTGTCCAACTCGAACTTCCTAGCAAGATTGCCCATACAATGAGTGGCACAAAAATTGTTGCAGAGGTAAGTCTCCTTGTGAATGGACAAAAAGAGTCTATGCAAAAGGGAGATGTTCTTTTTACAAACTATGGTGTTTCAGGATTTGCTATTTTAGACCTCTCACAAGCTGCGAGCAAAGCACTTTTAGAATACTCAGCAGTAGATATTTCACTCAATTTACTGCCCGATTTTACACCCCAAAAGCTTGCAAACCACATTATAAAAGTAGCCAATTCTGCGACAAAACCCACTCTTTTAAATATTTTAGTAGGCATGTTACCACTCAAAATTGCACAAGCAATTTTAAGCGAATTAGCCCTCTCTCCTACCTTAAGTGCAGAACAGATACATACCAAACTGGCAAAAAAAATCGCCAATCTCATTTTACATTGGAAATTTGAAGTCAGTGACACGCATGGTTTTCGTCATGCAGAAGTCAGTGGAGGGGGCATCAACACAGCAGAAATTGATGCACAAACAATGATGTCTCAAAAATGTAAAAATTTATACTTTTGTGGAGAAGCCCTCGATATTGTCGGTAAACGTGGGGGCTATAATTTTGCCTTTGCTTGGGCGAGTGCTTACCTTGCTGCGAAAAGTATTATAAATTATGCTAAAATACCTTTATATGAATTTTAGGATTATGAAATGCCAACATGGTGAAGCAAAGTTTTGGCTAGACCCTCAAATCGAATTAGCAAAAAACTATAAGCTTTCACGAAAAGAGCTTAATGAAGTTGAAAAAATCATTGAAGAGCATTATGAAAAGTTTATTAAAGCATGGGAGGAACATTTTGGAAACTGAAGTAACAAATATATCAAATCATGGATTATGGATATTAACAGGAGAAAAAGAACTCTTTTTATCTTATGAACAATTTCCTTGGT
Organism: Sulfurimonas sp.; assembly: GCA_027083475.1. GTDB lineage: Bacteria > Campylobacterota > Campylobacteria > Campylobacterales > Sulfurimonadaceae > Sulfurimonas. The sequence continues at coordinate 495 of JALWON010000299.1, read as the reverse complement.
TTAAAAATAAAACCATTAATGACATAACAAAAGTTGAAAGCTTTGGAGAAGATCATCTTTATTGGGAAAACTTAGATGTAGATTTGAGTTTAGAGATGATAGAACATCCTGAAAGATTTCCACTTCAAGCACATACATAACAAAACAAAAAATTGGAGTTCATCGTAGCCATAAAAAAGTATAAAATAGTATACAAGTAAATCAATCAAAAACTTTGGAGAAAATTATGAAAATAAAAATGATGCTAGTACTCACAATGCTCACACTCAACCTCAATGCACTCATTCTTGGTGAAGTTCCTCCACAGGTGACAATCAGTGGCGAAGATGGTGGTCTTGTCACCGATGAGAGTGCTTGGGACTCTTCTACACTGCATGGCAAAGTCTTTGTTCTGTTTTATGTTGATCCTGATGAAAAAGATCTCAACAATGATTTCTCAGCAGCACTCAAAGCAAAAAAATATGATAGAACAAACTATGGAAGTATTGCTATTGT
>JALWON010000298.1 GCA_027083475.1 Sulfurimonas sp. | reverse complement strand
CCTCCCCGTATGGTCTTACATCAACTGAAAAAGTTCTTTTACAAACGAAAAAGCAATTAAGTAAAGTTGTCGTCAAAAGTAAAAATCAGGCAAATGAAGTTGATTCTTTACGTGAACGGATAGATGGACTCCAAAGTATTATTGAAAACTTGGGAAGAGCGGCACATAATAATAAAATCAGATTAAAGCAAATTGAGACATTTAATGACGAAAACTTGCATAACAATGATGAATACTCAAAAAGATTAAGCGAATTAGTACAAAAAAATACACAAAGTATTACAGAGGTGCAAAAGAGCTTGTCACAACTCTCTCTGCTTACAAACAGACTTGAGAGTGATTATGTGAGTAAAAAAGAGTTTAATGATTTAGTCAAGAGTTTTAATACATTTAAAACATTAGTGGCAAAAGAGTTGCGAAAATCTTCGACATCTTCAAAAAGTGTGAGTAAACTCAAAAGTGCAGAATTGTATAAACATGCAAAAAAGATGTTTGACATCAAGTACTATACAAAAGCGATTGCTGATTATGAAGAGCTTATACAAAGAAATTATAAACCAGCTTATGCACACTATATGATTGGTGAGATGAATTTTAAGAGAAAGAATTATGCGAATGCAATTACTTACTATAAAAAAAGTTCCTCTTTGTATGCAAAAGCGAGTTATATGCCACGGTTGATGCTGCATAGTGCGCTCTCAATGGAGCGAACAGGGGATACAAAGCATGCAAATCTTTTTTATCAGGCTCTTGTTGCAAAGTATCCAAAATCTAAAGAGGCAAAAGAAGCGAAGAAACACTTAGCTCTCTAACTTAGCATTTAGAATATTATGATAAAATCACAAAAATAAAATAAAGGGCTTAATAAATGGCAATAGAAGCAAATCAAATCGTATCAATTGAGTACGAAGTAAAAGATGGCGACACAGTAGTAGATAGTAATGTAGGTGGGGATGCACTTGTATTTATGTTTGGAAAAGGGCAAATTATTCCAGGTTTAGAAAATGGAATTGTAAACATGGAAATTGGTGAAAAAGCAGATATTCTTGTGCAACCTGCAGATGCTTATGGTGAGTACAATGCAGAAGCAACACAGGAAGTTCCAGCTGATCAATTTGCTGGTATTGACCTTGCTGTTGGAATGACACTTTATGGTCAAGGTGAAGATGGCGGGACAGTACAAGTGACTGTAAAAGAGATTAAAGAAGATACTGTAGTGATTGATTTTAATCACCCTTTAGCAGGAAAAGCATTAATGTTTAGTGTTGCAATTAACAATATTAGAGATGCATCTGCTGAAGAAGCTATGACTGGTATCCCTGCTGAGAATAAACCAGCAGAAGGTGAGAGCTGCGGTACAGGCTGTGGATGTCACTAAGTTTATAACGGCTTCAGATACTTCCGCAAAAGCATTTGAAACAGCGACACTCTTAAAAACACTGAGTATTAATGCCCTGATTGTAGGGGCAGTAGGTGTTGGAAAAAAGAGTTTAGCACGATTTATTCTTCCTGATGCCTCATTGATTGATGCATCACAACATCAAGAAGCTTTAGGGCTCCTTGATACTCAAAATGAAATTATTCTAACGCGTATTGATCACTCTCCCAATATTGTCGTTCTTCTTGAAAAGATACTTGCCTCAAAAAGCCGTGTGATTGCAACTGCAACACAGATGGTGCATCACGAATTGATTCATGAAGCGTTTAGTGTGCAATTTGATATACCTGATCTTGAGAAACGCAAAGAAGATATTCCTTTTTTAATCGCACGATTCTCTCAAGAGGCATCGCATCTTTTTGGTGGAGAAGGGGATGTTGATGTAGAAGGAATTACACCTGACCTCTCGCGTAATGCATCTTCCTTGCGACGTCAAGTAATGATTCATTATCTTTTGAAAAATATACAAGACAGGGAGTTAATGGATATAATACAAAATTACATTACTCCTAGATTAGGTTCGCATAATGATTATAAAGAGTTTTTGTATCTTTATGAGGTTCCTTTAATCGAAGCTGGTTTGAAGAAGTTTAAATCACAATTACAACTTGCTGAGAGGCTCGGATTGAATAGAAATACATTAAGAAAAAAAATAGCAGATAATAAAAAATATTTACAAGGATAACACTATGTCAAAAAAAATAGCAATGATTTTCGCAGGTCAAGGTTCACAAGCTGTAGGAATGGGTCAAGATTTTTACAATAATTCAGAAATAGCAAAAGAGATGTTTGCAAAAGCAGGGGAGAGAATAGGGGTTGATTTTAAAGCATTAATTTTTGAAGAAAATGAAAAATTAGGACAAACTGCCTATACACAACCTGCCATTTTACTAGTACAGATGGTTGCCTATAAACTTTTTCGTGAGGCTTGCCCTGATGTGAAAGCAGAACTTTTTTTAGGTCACTCTTTAGGTGAGTTTTCTGCATTGTGTGCCAGTGGTGCAATTGATTATGTAGATGCTGTAGAGCTTGTGCATAATCGTGGTGCATTTATGCAAAGTGCTTGTGATTCTATAGAAGCAGGAATGATGGCGATTGTTGGACTCGATGATGCAAGTGTAGAAAAAATTTGTGCAGATGCACAAGCAGATGGCAAAAAAGTATGGCCTGCAAACTATAATCAAGATGGACAACTTGTTGTTGCTGGAATGAAAGCAGATTTAGCATCATTGGAACAGACTTTTAAAGATGCAGGTGCGAAACGTGCCCTTTTACTCAACATGTCAGTCGCTTCACACTGTGAAATTTTGGCACCAGCTCAAGAGCCTTTGGCAAAACTCATGGAAAAAATGGTGACTGATGATTTCTCAGCACCTGTTATCTCAAATGTAACAACACAAGGCTATGCAACAAAAGCAGAAGCATTAACACTTTTAAAAGAGCAACTTGTAAAACCAGTCAAATATAAGCAATCTATTGTCGCGATTGCTCCTGATGTTGATATGGCTATAGAATTTGGAAATGGTGTAACACTCAAAGGACTCAACAGAAGAATTGTCAAAGAGTTAAAAACACTCAACATTTCTGATATGGCTTCTTTAGAAAAAGTGAAAGAGGAAATTTGCTCATAAATGCGAGTTACTTTAGCCCAAACTGCACCGCACTTAAATCGTCATAATTTAAATGCGATAGTGGAGATTATAGAGAGTGTGAAAGGGGAGAGTGATCTCATCATTTTTCCTGAACTCTCACTTAGTGGATACTTACTCCAAGATAAACTCTATGAAGATGCGTATCGCATTGATGAGTTAGCGATACTTGCAGAACTCAGTAAAGAGATAGATATTGTTGTTGGGGTTGCTCTTCGTGAGGCAAAGGGCTTTAAAAATGCAGCACTTTATTTTTCAGATGCTCAGCTCATTTCACAACATGACAAAGTGCATCTTCCAAACTATGGGATGTTTGAAGAGGCACGTTACTTTGAAGCAGGCAAAGTTTTTGAAAGTTTTTTAGTGAGAGAAAAAAGAGTTTCAATGGTTGTTTGTGAAGATTTATGGCATAAAAATGTCCATCATGACCTCATAGAACAAAACCCTGATCTCATTATTGCTCTTGTGGCTTCTCCTGCTCGTGGATTTGGTGATATGGGGCTTGAGATAGAAGAAAAATGGTATGCGATTATTCAAGCTGTTGCCAAAGAGTGTCAAGCACAATTAATTTTTGTCAATCGTGTTGGATTTGAAGATGGTTTAGGTTTTTGGGGTGGAAGTTGTACCCTTGATACACAGGGAAACATCACAAATAAACTACCAAAATTTCATAAAAAAATTAAAACATTTGAGATATAAAGGAAAAAAATGAAGATAGCAATCATGGGGGCAATGCCCGAAGAAGTCGCACCGATTTTAGAAAAATTGGATAATGTAGAGACAATAAACTACGCAAAAAACAAGTACTATAAAGCAAGCTATAAAGGCACAGAAGTTGTTGTTGCTTACTCAAAAATAGGCAAGGTATTTTCAACGCTAACAGCAAGCACACTTTTACAAATGTTTGCATGTGATGTTCTCCTTTTTACAGGAGTAGCAGGCGGTGTAAATCCTGAACTCAAAATTGGTGATTTGGTTGTTGCTTCAAAACTTGCTCAGCATGATTTAGACATTACTATTTTTGGGCATGCTCATGGCTATGTTCCAGAGGGGAGTGTGTATGTAGAGAGTGACAAGGACTTAGTTGCTTTAAGTAAAATCGTTGCTAAAGAGATGAATGTCAGTGTTCGTGAAGGGATTATTGCAACAGGTGATCAATTTGTTGCGGATGAGCAACGCAAGGAGTTTATATCTTCAACATTTCAAGCGGATGCTTTAGAGATGGAAGGAGCAAGTGTCGCTGTGGTTTGTGATGCTTTGGGTGTTCCATTTTTTGTACTGCGTTCTATTAGCG